>NZ_JBFBBQ010000107.1:0-29123 GCF_040682775.1 Amycolatopsis sp. NPDC051106
TGGCGTTGGGTGCGTCGGACGCACCGAACGCCACATTGGGTGCGTGGGACGCACCCAACGCCACATTGGGTGCGTCCGGCGCACCCAACGCCACATTGGGGCGCGCTTCAGCGCACCAGTTTTGCCAAGGGCCGGGCCAGGTCGCCGCGGGTGCCCACTGCCACTCCCGACAGGCCCAGCCACTCCGCCATGTGCCTCAGCTCCGCCGCCAGCTGCGGGAGGACCCGGGCCACGTCCGCGCCCTCCTCGGCGAACGCTCCCTGGACCCGCAGGACCCCCGCCGCGCGGTCGGACTTCAGGTCGACCCTCGCGACCAGCGAGCCGTCCAGCAGGAACGGGAACACGTAGTACCCGTACACCCTCTTCGGCTCCGGGACGTAGATCTCGATGCGGTAGCGGAACCCGAAGAGCCGCTCCGTGCGGGCGCGTTCCCAGATCAGCGGGTCGAACGGGCACAGCAGCGCGCGGCCTGTCACCGCTCGGGGCGTGCGCGCGTCGATGTGGCGGTAGGCCGTCGCCTTCCAGCCGTGGACCGCTACCGGCTCCAGGATTCCCGACTCCACCAGCTCCGCCACCGCCTGGCGTGCCGGGGCGGGGCCGAGGCGGTAGTAGTCGCGCAGGTCCGTCTCCGTTGCCACGCCAAGTGCCCGCGCCGATCGCTCGATCAGGCCCCGCGCGCCCTCCTCCGCGGACACCGAACGGGCCAGGATTTCCGGCGGGACCACGCGCTCGGTGAGGTCGTAGAGCCGTTCGAACGAGCGGCGCGTACCCGTCGTCAGCTGGCCGATGCCGAACAGGTACTCGCAGACGCGCTTGACCTCCGAACGTTCCCACCACGAGCCCGGGCCGCGCCGCTGGGCGTCCGCCTCCACCTCGCGCTCGATGCCGCCCGCGCCGATCGGGCCCAGCTCCTTCACCACCGACAGGATCTCTTCGACCAGCCCCGGCGACTTCTCGATCAGCGGGCCGTAGTGCCTCCACCAGCCGTCGCGCTTGGCGCCCGAACGGATCAGCGGCCAGTCCTCGATCGGCAGCAGGCTCGCCTCGTGCGCCCACGTCTCGACCAGCAGCCGGGGCTGGCGAGCCGAATGCGACCACGCCGCGGCGTCCAGCAGCGCGGGCTCGTACGCGCCCAGCCGCGAGAACACCGGCATGTAGTGCGCCCGGACCGCGACGTTCACCGAGTCCAGCTGCAGCAGCTGGACTCGCGAGAGCACGCGTTTCAGATGCCGCCGGGAAACCGGACCGGACGGACGTGGGTCGGCGAAGCCCTGTGCGGCCAGGAAGGTCTTCCGGGCCGTCGTGACGCTGATCGTTTGCATGGTGCCGTCATGGTGCCACCCACCACCGACAAAAACGCGCCCCCCGATATGTTCACGGCATGAGCGACGCCGCCGTCCGCCCCGCCGACCTGTCCGACGCCGCGGAGATCGCCCGCATCCAGCGCGAAACCTGGCACGCCGCCTACGAGGACCTCCTCGGCAAGAACGCCCTGGCCGAGCTGGACGCCGCCGACCTCGTCGGCACCTGGACCGAAACCATCGACTACCCGGGCAGCCAGGTCTACGTCGCCACCGAGGGCGAGTTCACCGTCGGGTTCTGCGTCGCGGGCCGGGCACCGGAAGGCGAGGTCGCCGCCGCCGACGGCAGCCTGCCCGAGGACGCGGAAAGCACCGGTCTCATCGCCACGCTGCTCGTCGAGCCGCGCTGGGGCCGCCGCGGACACGCCGGGCGGCTACTCGCGACGGCCGCCGCGGGCCTGCGGGCCGACGGCGCCGCCCGCGGCATCGCCTGGGTCGCCCAGGGCGACCACGCCTCCCTCGGCTTCTACCGCCGGGCCGGCTGGAACCCCGACGGCACGGTCCGCACCCTCGACACCGGCGACCGCATGGTCCGCGAGGTCCGCCTCACCGGCTCCCTCGACCTCGCGCTCGCCTGAGCCGGCGTCCCGGAAGATCACCCACCGCAGCACCGCGTACATGAACACGCCCTCGCAGGCGCCCGCGAGCACCCGCGCCAGGTGGTATTCGACGCCCAGCGCCGTCAGGCCCGCACCCACACCCAGCAAGAACGCCGCGTAATTGACAGCGATCGCGACGATGTAAAGCAGCAGCTGCATTCCGACCGCGGCGTGAGAATGGAAGTTGAACGTCCGGTTCAGCGCGAAGCTCAGCCCGAACGCGCAGACGTAGGACACCGTGATCGCGAGCCACACGGGCCAGCCGGCCAGGCCGTGGAAAACGGTCAACAGCCCCAAGTCGACGCCGAACGTAAACCCGTTGATGAGGCAGAAGCCGAGAAACGTCGGGGCCACGACCCGCGACAACCCCAGAGGCAGCACGCGCACGATCGACCGGCAGAGGGCGCCGAATCGGTCAGCGGGCGTTCGGGAAAGGTCGGCGGCCACCCCGTCAGCCTGGCAAGCAAAGGTGACAGCAGGCCGTCTTGCAGGTGATCTTCTGGTGCGACCCCCCTACCGCATTGGGGGGTTAACCCCAGTGACTCCAGGTTTCGAACTGATAACTTGAAAGAACACGATCGAGGCGGGAGGTGACACGATGAGCTGGATCCTGCTGACGCTGGGGGTCGCGTTCGGTTCGGCCATCGTGCCGCTGATCAACGCCGAGCTGTTCCTGATCGGGCTGTGCGCGAGCCAGCCCGGGTTGCACTGGCTGTGGCTCGGTGCGGCGGTGGCCGTCGGGCAGATCGCCGGCAAGTCGCTGTATTTCTTGGCCGCGCGCGGCACGATCAAGCTGCCGAAGTGGCTCCACGACCGCCTCCACCGCGAGCGGCCGATGACGGACCGGCGAGTGCGCTGGGAACTGCGCACCAAGCGGCTGCGCGGCTGGGTCGACCAGTTGCGCGAGCGCTGCCACCGCCACCCGCATTGGATGGCGGGCACCTACGGCGTGAGCTCGCTGCTGGGCCTGCCCCCGTTCATGGCGACGAGCGTGCTGGCCGGCGTGGTCCGCATGCGGCTCGTGACGTTCTTGACCACGGGCTTCGCCGGAAGGTGGATCCGCTTCAGTTTGATAGCCGCTTCACCCGCGGTGTTCGCGGGCTGGCTGCACCACTGAGACCTCGGCGCAGAGCGCTGTCCATGCCGCGCGGGAGACGGTGAGTTCCCCGAGGTGACGGGCTTTCGTGTCCCGCACGCCGACGGCGGCGGAGAGGGAAACCTCGACGCACTCGGCTTCGTTCGCGCTGTAGCTCGACTTGCGCCACGTGAACATGCTGCCCCCTCTAACGCGCCGCCTCACGAAGCAGGACTTGCGAGGCTTCTTCGGACAAAGCCTTGCGATTCAACAGCTTAACCAGCTTCTGGTAAGGCGCGGTACCCGCCGAATTGTGGACAAATCCGCTTGCGTGGTAGTGCTCCAGGAGCACGATCGAGAGCGCATCGGCGAAGTCGTACAAGGTGAACATGCCGATCTTGCCCGGGTGATAACCCACGCCGGCGGGCACGATGCGCACTGAAATGTTAGATGTAACAGCTAAGGTCAGCAGGTGATCGACTTGGTCGGACATGACGTTCGCATCGCCGACCTCCTCGCGGATCGCCAGCTCTGAGACGATCGCGTTGAGGCGCACGGGATCATGCCCCGAGAGGATTCGCTGCCGATCCAGGCGAGCTACCAGCCGAGCGTCGACATCCGCAACTTTGATGTCGGAAGCGGCGAGCAGCGCGCGGGCATAGTCGGGAGTCTGCAGCAATCCCGGGATGATCAGCGGGGACCAGTTGGTGATCAGACTGGCCGAACGTTCGCACTGCATGACCCCCGTGAGCGCCGCGGGGAGGTCCGCCGGATTGGAGTCCAGCCAATTGGGATCCTTGGCGTGCTTGGCCAGGAACAGGATCCGCGTGGTGGTCGCCCGGTCCGCCCGCAGGTAGCCGAGGATGCGCGCGACCTCCTCCACCGGCGGCACGCGCATCCCCAGTTCCCACTGGGACACCAGCCGCGGGTCGATCTCCAGTGCCCGCGCCAGCTCACGCAACCCGAATTTCCGCGTCTCACGCACTTCACGCAGCGAAGCGGACAATGCCCGCAAACCCGGGGACGACGAAGTCGGTTTCATGCGGGCGATAGTACGAATGCCCGCCATTTCCCGAATGAACGACAACTGTCAGCGAAATGCCACACCGCCGATTCAGCGATCGGCGGCTTCCAGCTCGACGGCCTTCTTCATCGTCTCGCGGGCCCGGCGCCGGTCCCCCGCGATGTCGTACGCGTACGCCAGCTTGTACCACGCGCGCCAGTTCTCCTGGTCCGCCTCGACCTCCGCGCGGCGGTCCTGGAACCACGCGTCGGCCGCGTCGCGGTCCACGCGTCCCGAGGGGCGGCGCGGCAGGTCCGAGACGTCCGGGAGCGCGCCCTCTTCGTCGAGCCGGCGGGACAGCCGCTGGATCTGCACGCCGTTGCGCCAGGTCACGACGATGATCCACACACCGAGCAGCGGCAGCAGCAGGACACCGACGCCCAGCGCGATGCCGACGCCCGTCCCCGACCCGAACAGCGCGAACGCGCGGTCGGCGAGCAGGACCAGGTACACGACCAGCGCCGCCGTCATCAGCAGCGCGACATTGCGAGCCTTCACAGGTCGAGGACGTTTTCCAGGCCGACCGTCAGGCCGGGCCGCGTCACCACCGTGCGGATGCCGAGCAGCACGCCCGGCATGAACGACGTCCGGTCGAGCGAGTCGTGGCGGATGGTCAGGGTCTCCCCCTCGCCGCCGAACAGGATCTCCTCGTGCGCCACCAGGCCCGGCAGGCGGACCGAGTGCACCCGGACGTCCTCGACCGAGGCACCACGGGCGCCGTCGAGCTCGGACGTCGTCGCGTCGGACCCCGGCGACACGCCGGCTTCCGCGCGGGCCGCGGCGATCATCCGGGCGGTGTGCGCGGCGGTGCCCGAGGGCGCGTCCGCCTTGCGGTTGTGGTGCAGCTCGATGATCTCGGCCGACGCGTAGAACTTCGCCGCCTGCGCCGCGAACCGCATGGCCAGAACCGCGCCGAGCGCGAAGTTCGGCGCGATCAGCACGCCCAGGGACGGCTTCGGCTCCAGCAAGGCACGCAGCGAAGCCAGCCGCTCCCCGCTGAAGCCCGTGGTGCCGACGACCGCGTGGATGTCGTGCTCCACCAGGTACTTCAGGTTGTCCATGACGGCGTCGGGGTGGGTGAAGTCGACGACGACCTGGGCCTCGGACAGCGCCGAGAAGTCATCGCCCGCGTCCAAAGCAGCGACGACCTTCATGTCACCGGCGCCTTCGACGGCCTTCACCACCGTCGCGCCCATCCGGCCGCGGGCGCCGAGCACACCGACGTTGATGGTCATGAAGCGATCACCTCGTGCAGATCGTCCGGAAGGTCGTCGGCGTGAGCGTACGGCCCCACGACCGCCGCCGCCGAGACCCCGCCCGGCCGTGCGAACAAAGTGCGAGCGAGCGCACACACCTCCTCGGTGGTGACGGCGTCGATGCGGGCGATCGTGTCGTCGACGCCCAGGTAGTGGCCGTAGTTGAGCTCGCTCTTGCCGATCCGCGACATCCGCGACGACGTGTCCTCCAGCCCCAGCACGATCCCGCCGCGCAGCTGGCCCTTGGCGCGGGCCACCTCGGCGTCGGTCAGGCCGTCGACGCCGACCTTGTCGAGGACCTCGCGGATGACCCCGGCGACGTCGCCGAGCTTCTCCGGCTGGCAGCCCGCGTACACGGCCATGTGCCCGGTATCGGCGTAGCTCGCCACCGACGAGTACACCTGGTAGGCCAGCCCGCGCCGCTCGCGGATCTCCTGGAACAGCCGGGACGACATGCCGCCGCCGAGCGCCGCGTTGAGCACCGACAGCGCGAACCGGCGCTCGTCGTGGCGCGACAGCGACCGCAGGCCGAGCATGACGTGCGCCTGCTCGGTGTCGTCGGTGTGCAGGGCCAGCTTCGGGACGGTCTTGATCCGGGCGCGGCCCTCGCGGGGCGCGACCGGCGTCGCGGTGCCGGCCAGCTTGTCGCGCAATGCCTTGCGCACCAGGCGAAGCACCTGGCCGTGGTCGACGTTCCCGGCGACCGCGAGCACCATCCGCGGCAGGGTGTAGCGGCGCTTGTAGAAGCTGCGCAGCGCGGCCGGCGACATCTCGATGATCGACTTCTCGGTGCCGAGCACCGGGCGGCCCAGCGGGTGGTCGCCGAGGATCGCGCTGACGAACGTCTCGTGCAGCAGGTCTTCGGGGTCGTCGTCGCGCATCGAAATCTCTTCGAGGACGACGCTGCGTTCCATGTCCATGTCGCGGTCGGTGCAAAGCGCCTCGAACACGACGTCGGTGACCAGGTCCACGGCGAGCGGGAGGTCGGCGTCGAGCACCTGCGCGTAGTAGCAGGTGTGCTCCTTCGCCGTGAAGGCGTTGAACTCGCCGCCGACGGCGTCGATCTCCTCGGCGATCTGCGTCGCGTCGCGGTTCTTCGTGCCCTTGAACAGCAGGTGCTCGAGGTAGTGCGCGGCGCCGGCGACGGCGACCGGCTCGTCGCGGGAGCCGATGCCGACCCACAGCCCGACCGTGGCCGAGCGGGACGCCGGGACGTGCTCGGTGATCACGCGCAGCCCGCCGGGCAGGACACTGCGCTTGACGACCGCACCGTCCGGAGTGGACTCGAGCGTGCGGGTGGTGCCGACGGGCTGCTCGTGCCCGGAAACCTGCCGTGCCATGGGTTCCTTACTCACAAATGCCCTGAAGGCCACCATGAGGGCACCTAGGTCCCTCATGGTGGCCTTCAGAGACCACTAATTACAGCGAAGCGAGACCTGCTCAGGCGTCGGCCTTCTCGGCGTCGGCGGCCGGCGCGGCACCCTCGGCGGGAGCCTCGTCGTCCTTGACCACGATCAGGCTGATCTTGCCGCGGTTGTCGATGTCGGCGATCTCGACGCGGAGCTTGTCGCCCACGTTGACCACGTCTTCGACCTTGTTGATCCGCTTGCCGTTGCCCAGCTTGGAGATGTGCACCAGGCCGTCCTTGCCCGGCAGCAGCGAGACGAACGCGCCGAACGCGGCCGTCTTCACCACGGTGCCGAGGAAGCGCTCGCCGACCTTGGGCAGCTGCGGGTTGGCGATGGCGTTGATCAGGTCGATCGCCGCCTCCGCCGACGGGCCGTCGGCCGCGCCCACGTAGATCGTGCCGTCGTCCTCGATGGAGATGTCGGCACCGGTCTGCTCGGTGATCGAGTTGATCATCTTGCCCTTCGGGCCGATGACCTCGCCGATCTTGTCCACCGGGATCTTCACGCTGGTGACGCGCGGGGAGTACGGGCTCATCTCGTCCGGGCTGTCGATCGCCTCGGCGATGACCTCCAGGATGGTGAGGCGAGCGTCCTTCGCCTGCTTCAGCGCGGCGGCGAGCACCTCGGAGGGGATGCCGTCGAGCTTCGTGTCCAGCTGCAACGCGGTGATGATGTCCTTGGTGCCGGCGACCTTGAAGTCCATGTCGCCCATGGCGTCCTCGGCACCGAGGATGTCGGTCAGCGCGACATAACGCGTCTCGCCGTCGACCTCGTCGGAGATGAGGCCCATCGCGATGCCCGCGACCGGCGCCTTCAGCGGCACGCCGGCGTTGTACAGCGCCATGGTGGACGCGCAGACCGAGCCCATCGAGGTCGAGCCGTTGGAGCCCAGCGCCTCGGAGACCTGGCGGATCGCGTACGGGAACTCGTCCCGCTTCGGCAGCACCGGCACCAGGGCGCGCTCGGCGAGCATGCCGTGGCCGATTTCGCGGCGCTTCGGCGAACCGACGCGGCCGGTCTCGCCGGTGGAGAACGGCGGGAAGTTGTAGTGGTGCATGTAGCGCTTGTGCGTCTCCGGGGACAGCGAGTCGATCTGCTGCTCCAGGCGAAGCATGTTCAGCGTGGTGACGCCCAGGATCTGGGTTTCGCCGCGCTCGAACAGCGCCGAGCCGTGCGCCCGCGGGATCACGGCGACCTCGGCCGAAAGCGACCGGATGTCGGTGAGGCCACGGCCGTCCATGCGGATCTTGTCCGTGAGGACGCGCTTGCGCATGACCTTCTTGGACAGCGCCTTGAACGCGGCGCCGATCTCCTTCTCGCGGCCCTCGAAGGCTTCGCCCTCGCCGATGCCGACCTTCTCCAGCACGGCGGCCTTGACCTGGTCGGTCGCGGCGTCGCGGTCCTGCTTGCCGGCGATCTGGAGCGCGTTCGCCAGGTCGTCGGTCGCGATCGCGGCGACGGCTTCGAAGGCGTCCTGCTCGTAGGCCAGGAAGACCGGGAACTCGCCGGTCGGCTTGGCGGCGACGTCGGCCAGCTTCTGCTGGGCCTCGCACAGCACCTTGATGAACGGCTTGGACGCCTCGAGACCCTCGGCGACCGAAACCTCGTCCGGCGCCTTGCCGCCGGAGGCGATCAGGTCGAGCGTGTGCTCGGTGCCCTCGGCCTCGACCATCATGATCGCGACGTCGTCGCCCACGATGCGGCCCGCGACGACCATGTTGAAGGTCGCCTTCGCCAGCTGCGACCAGGTCGGGAACGCGACCCACTGGTCCTCGACCAGCGCGACGCGCACGCCGCCGACCGGGCCCGAGAACGGCAGGCCGGCGATCTGGGTCGACGCCGACGCGGCGTTGATCGCCAGCACGTCGTACGGGTCGTCCGGGTTGAGGCTCTGGACGGTGATGACGACCTGGATCTCGTTGCGGAGACCGTCGGTGAACGACGGGCGCAGCGGCCGGTCGATCAGGCGGCAGGTCAGGATCGCGTCGGTCGAGGGACGGCCCTCGCGGCGGAAGAACGCGCCGGGGATGCGGCCGGCGGCGTACATGCGCTCCTCGACGTCCACCGTCAGGGGGAAGAAGTCGAAGTGGTCCTTCGGGTGCTTCGACGCGGTCGTCGCCGAGAGCAGCATGGTCTCTTCGTCGAGGTACGCGACCACGGCGCCGGCGGCCTGCTTGGCCAGGCGGCCCGTCTCGAAGCGGACGGTGCGGGTGCCGAACCGGCCGTTGTCGATCACGGCTTCGGTCTCGTGCACGGTGACTCCGGTGGAGTCGGTCATAGGGTGTTTCTCCTCTTTAGTTCCTTCTACTGGCGCGAGTCTCCCACCCTGGGACCCGTTTCGCTCGAGGACGCTCGAGGAGTGATGCCGGTCTTCGATCGAAGCCCCCGGGACTCTTCCCGGAAGCCACTACCGAGGACCGGCGGACGGTCCCTCGTGCGCGCTCGCGCCGCTTCTTTCACCTGCTAGACCGAGGGGGAGCGACCGGCGGTCACTCCCCCTCGGGCAACAGCTATCGGCGCAGGCCGAGGCGCTGGATCAGCGCACGGTAACGCTCGATGTCCACCTTCATCACGTAGTTCAGCAGCCGGCGGCGACGGCCGACCAGCAGCAGGAGCCCGCGACGCGAGTGGTGGTCGTGCTTGTGAGCCTTGAGGTGCTCGGTGAGGCCGACGATCCGCTTGGTCAGCAGCGCGACCTGGGCCTCGGGGGATCCCGTGTCCGAGTCGTGCACGCCGTACTCGGCCAGGATCGACTTCTTCTCTTCGGTGGACAGCGCCACTTGTGTTGCTCCTCGAAATAATCAGTGCCGTGCGGCCCCGGACGCGGAATGAACGCCGGGAAGTCGGTCACGGCCGCCACGGACTGCAGCCGGACCCGACGTGGACGTTACCATTCTGGCCACGTGCGTCTCTGAGCAGGGCCTTCAGGCCCGGTCCAGCCCGAACTCGCGAGTCACCCGGTAGCGGGGCGCCGCCGGTTCGCGCTCGCTGGTCATCAGCACCACCTGCGTGGCCGTCCACCTGCGGCTGCGAAATTCCGACAACACCTTTGTCCAACGCCCGGCGAGCCCCGGTTGTTCCCGGGGGAACCGCGCCAGCGTCAGGTGGGGCACGTACGGCCTCGCCTCTTCGCCGGCCCCCGCGGCGAGCGCGAGCGGCGTCAGCTCCGATCCGGCGACAGTCAACCACAGCACCCCGGGGAACGTCGCGGCCTTTTCCAGCCGGACGTCGACGGCCGGCCGCCCGGCCAGCCGGTCCGCCAGCCAGGCGGCGCGGGTGTCCGGGTCGTCCGCGCCGTAGTAGGCCAGGGTGATGTGCCAGCGCTCCGGCGGCTCCCAGCGCAGGCCGTCTCCGGGGTCGCCCGGCGCCGCAAGGTTTTCGGCGACCGCTTCGACGACGTCGTCCGGCGGGACCAGCGCGCTGAACAGGACCGGCATCAGGCGCCGTTGCCCGCCCGGCGCAGCAGGTCGGCGATGGCCGGGAACTCGTCGTCGAGGCGCTTGGCGGCCTCGCCCAGGTCCTCGTCCTCGGCGAGATCACGCAGGTAGGCGAGGACTTTCTGATCCTCGTTGACCACCGGGATGTTGTCGCGGCCGACAGTGGGCCGGGAGTCGCGGACGTCCTCCATCGCGGCCAGCATCGCGTCGCGGTTGCCGGCGGCGACCTCGGGCACCAGGATCTTCCGCTCGAGCATGATCATCCTGGCCAGCACGACCGGGTTGCCGATCTTCGCCCGCCGGCCGCTCATCACCTGGCTGAGCATGGGGGCGCTGATCCCGAGGACCTCCGCCAGGAACGCCTGCGAAACGTCGAACGCGACGACGAGGCGGCGAACCCGGTCGCCGAGCGGCTCCCCGTACCACTCGCGCTGCAACGCGATGTTCCGCTGGACGATCTTGTGGTCCTCCACCAGTTCCGCTCCCCTAAACTGCTTCGTGCCGCTTGCGCGCACACCGTCCGTGAGCATCTTGCCATCGCTGTCACGTGCGTGAACGCGAAATCCCCTATTCGCGCCCGGTCGAGGCGTCCGGGGGCACCTCCAGTGCCTTTCTCGTCTCGACGACGTCGTCGTCGATCTGGGCGACCAGCCCGGCCGAGTCGGCGAACCGCACCTGGTCGCGCAGCCGCGTCACGAAGTCGATCGCCACGTGCTGGCCGTAGAAGTCCTCGTCGACGTCCAGGACGAACGCCTCGACGGTCCGCTCGCGCCCGGAGAACGTCGGGTTCGTGCCCACCGAGACCGCGGCGCGCAACCGGCGGGAGCGGTCCGCCGAGCGGGTGAACCACGCGCTGTAGACACCGTCGGCCGGGACGGCGGCGAAGCGCGGCGTCGACAGGTTCGCCGTCGGGTAGCCGAGCTCGTGGCCCCGGCCGTCCCCGCGGACGACGATGCCCTCCAGGCGGTGCGGGCGGCCGAGCGCTTCGGCCGCGGCGACGACGTCCCCGGCGTCGATGCACGACCGGACGTACGTGCTCGAGAACGTGATCGCCGACTGGTCCTCTTCGGACAGTTCCTTGCCCTGCAGTTCGGCGCCGTAGGCGGCGAAACCGAACCGGCGGCCGAGGGTGCGCAGCAGCGCGACGTCCCCGGCGGCCTTGGCGCCGAAGGTGAAGTTGTCGCCGACGATCACCGCGGCCGCGTGCAGCCGGTCGACGAGCACCTCGTGCACGAACTCCTCCGGCTGCAGCCGGGACAGCTCCAGGGTGAAGGGCAGCACGCAGAAGACGTCGATGCCGAGGCTTTCGACGATCTCCGCCTTGCGCCGCAACGTGGTGAGCTGCGCCGGGTGGCTCCCGGGGCGCAGCACCTCCGACGGGTGCGGGTCGAACGTCACCATGACGCTCGGCAGCCCGCGTTCGGCCGCCGCGGCCACGGTCCGGCTGACCAGCTCCTGGTGTCCGCGGTGGACACCGTCGAACACGCCGATGGTGACCACGCACCGGCCCCAGCCGCCGGGAAGGTCCCCCAGCCCACGCCACCGCAGCACGTCGAACTCCCGTCTCTCACACGTCACCCTAGGCGGGCAGCAGCACGACCACTGCCCGGGACACGCCTTGTTCGTCGGTGGCCAGGGCGAGCACCCGGCCGTCGGGCCCGAAGAGCCCGTAGGTGCCCTCGACGCCGGCCGCCGGGATGCGCTGGCCGTGGCGGACCGCCTTCGCCGTCGCGGCGTCGAGGTCGCGCCGCGGGAAGGCCGCGGCCACGGCGGCGTCGAGGTCGAGACTCAGCTCGGGCGTCTCCTCGAGCTGGTCGAGGGTCCGCGCCCGGGCCAGGGTGAAGGGACCGACCGTGGTGCGCCGCAGCGCCTGGAGGTGACCCCCGACGCCGAGGTCCGCGCCGAGGTCGCGGGCCAGCGCGCGGACGTAGGTGCCGGACGAGCACTCGACGACGGCGTCGACCTCGACGTGGTCGGCTTCGTGCCGGACGCCGAGGACGTCGAAGCGGTAGACGGTGACCGGCCGCGCCGGGATGACGACGTCCTCGCCGGCGCGGACGCGGGCGTAGGCGCGCTTGCCGTCGATCTTGACGGCGCTCACCGCGCTGGGCACCTGCTGGATGTCGCCGGTCAGCTTCTCGACGCCGGCGGCGATGTCGTCGTCGGTGACGGCCTTCGTGTCCGCCGTCGTGAGGACCTCGCCCTCGGCGTCGTCGGTCGTGGTGCTGCTGCCGAGGCTGAGGGTGGCCAGGTAGGTCTTGCGGTCCAGCGCCAGGTGGCCGAGCAGCTTGGTGGCACGCTCGATGCCGAGCACCAGCACGCCGGTCGCCATTGGGTCGAGCGTGCCGGCGTGCCCGACCTTGCGGGTGCCCATGATCCGGCGGGCACGGGCGACGACGTCGTGCGACGTCATGCCGGCGGGCTTGTCGACGATCACGAGACCGGGCGGCGGGGCGGGACGGCGGGGCGGTTTGGGGCTCGACACGCGGCAAACCCTAGCGGCCGCCGCTCGTGGAACGGACGACGCCTCGCTCCCCGCTAAACCCCTCACTTTCCCTAGGAAAGATGCGTCCCGGGCCCCTCCGGACGCATCTTTCCTAGGGAAAGTGACGTCTCAGGCCGCGACGATGGGGGTTTCCGGGAGTGCCGCGTCCCAGCGGCGGCGGGTGATGCGCACCGGCAGCTCCTCACCGCGGGCCTCGGCCAGGAACAGGTGGGCGCGCGTCCGGCGCCACCACACGAGCAGACGGGACGTGCCCAGCGCCAGGATCGCGACGATCGCCAGCAGCGAGATCCGGAAACTCCCACCGGTCCACTGCAGCAGGACGCCGACGAGCAGGGCGGCGATGGTCGTCGCCACGAAGCCGCCGACGTTGACCACGCCGGTCGCCGTGCCGACGCGGGACAGCGGGTTGTAGTCGCGGGCGAGCGCGAAGCCGATCATCGACGCCGGGCCGCCGAGGGCGAGGAAGGCGAACGCGGGCACCAGCAGCCCCACCGGCACCTGCCCGGGCCAGCTCAGCAGCACCGCCCAGATCAGTGCGGCCCCGCCGATGTACCCGCCGACCAGCGGCATCCGCAGCGACGGGTACCGGCCGATCACGCCGCCCAGCAGCGGCCCGCCGGCCATCGAGCCGAAGACGAAGACGGTGAGCAGCGCGCTCGCGGTGGCCATCGACTGTCCCTGGCCCTGCACCAGCCAGGGCACGCCCCACAGCAGCGTCAGGGCGTTGGGCGCGAACATCGTGCTGAAGTGGACCCAGAAGCCCAGGCGCGTCCCCGGCGTCCGCCACGCCTCGGCGACCTGGTGCGCGAGCTGGCGCGGGCGGACTTCTTCGCGGACGGGTTCCGGGGTGCCGGCCGGGACGTCGCGGACCCGGAGCGTCACGACCACGGTGTAGAGGACGGTGACGGCGCCGACCGCGAGGAAGGTCGGGGTCCAGCCGGCGCTGTCGAGCACCAGCGAGAGCGGGACGGTGGCGGCGAGGTTGCCGATGTAGCCGACGGCCGCGGTGAACGACGTCAGCAGCGCGTACTGGCGGCCCGGGAAGTGGGCGGCGACCAGGCGCAGCACGCTGACGAAGGTGAGCGCGTCGCCGAGGCCGAGCACACCGCGGGCGAGCAGGCCCAGGCCGTAGGAGTGGGCGACGCCGAGGAGGAGCTGGCCGGCGCCGAGCACCAGCACCGCGACGGTGAGGACGCGGCGGGGACCGTAGCGGTCGACCAGGACGCCGGTCGGGATCTGCATCGCGGCGTAGACGCCGACCTGCAGGACGGTGAACGTCCCGAGCGCGGCCGCGCCGACGCCGAAGCGCTCGGCCGCCTGCAGCCCGGCGACGCCGAAGGAGGTGCGGTGGAAGACCGCGAGGAGGTAGACGGTGACGGCGGCGAGCCAGATGAGCCAGGACCGGGCGGTGGCGCGGCCGGTGGCGGGCGGCACAAGTTCCTCCAGGGATTCGGCTGGTTGGCGTGCTGGTCGTGCGGACGCCTGCGCTGCCGTCCTTACTACTTGTAGCGCCTAAGCAACGACGAAACATAGCTGTTATCCCGGTGGCGTTCACCACATGGTTGTATCTGAATGTTCTTCACATTCGGAGGTGGTGGTGTGACCGGGCTGCACGGGGCGCACGCGGTGATCACGGGCGGGTCCAGCGGGATCGGCCTGGCGACCGCGGCGGCGCTGGCCGCGCGCGGCGCGTCGGTTTCGCTGGTGGCGCGGGACGAATCGCGGCTGCGGAAGGCTTCGGTGTCGCTGAAGTCACGCGGGGCCTCGGTGCGGAGCGCCGTCGCCGACGTCTCGTCGCAGGCCGAAGTGGAGGAGGCGTTCTCGGCTTTGCAGGCTGCCGCCGGGCCGTGCGACGTGCTGGTGACCTGCGCGGGCCAGGCGCGTCCGGGCGAGTTCCTGGAACTGGACGACGAGGTCTTCCGGCGGATGGTGGAGGTCGACTACTTCGGGACGCTGCACGCGGTCCGGGCGGTGGCGCCGTCGATGGTCCGCCGGCGGAGCGGCTCGATCGTCGCGATCTCGTCGGCGGCCGCGGTCCTGGGGATCTACGGGTACACGGCGTACGCGCCGGCGAAGTTCGCGGTGCGGGGACTGATGGAGGCCCTGCGCGACGAACTCAACCCGGCCGGGGTGCACGTCGCGTGCGTGTACCCGCCGGACGTCGACACGCCGCAGCTCGCGGCGGAGAACCGCTGGAAGCCGGCCGAGACGTCCGCGATCAGCGGGACGATCCGCCCGATGGCGGCCGAGGCGGTGGCGTCGGCGATCGTCCGGGCGGTGGAACGGGAGCGGTACGCGGTGTACCCGGACCGGTCGGTGGCCCTGCTCGCGGCGCTGGGCCCGCTGGCGGCGCCGTTCCTGCGGCGGATGGTGGACCGCCGCGTCCGGCACGCCCGCCGAGCCCGAGCCTGAACCCGGAACTCGCGTGACTGGAGCCGTAACTCGCGTGATTGAGCCCGTAACTCGCGAGTTCCGGCCCTGATCACGCGAGTTCCGGCTTGAATCACGCAAGTTACGGGTTCAGGCGGGGCGGATTGCGCCGGTGACCGCCCAGTTTCCGGAGCGCCAGCGGACCAGCACGAATGCCAGGCGGAGGACCATGAACAGGGACAGGCCGGTCCAGATGCCCGTCAGGCCCCAGCCGAAGCCCAGGGACGCCCAGATCAGCGGCAGGAAGCCCAGCGCGGCGCTGCCGAGGGTCGCGTTGCGGAGGAAGGCCGCGTCACCCGCGCCGAGCAGGACGCCGTCCAGGGCGAAGACCACTCCCGCGATCGGCTGCAGCGCCACGAAGAACCACCACGCGTGCGGGATCTCCGCCAGCACCCCCGGGTCGGACGTGAACGCGTGCGGCAGCACCCACGACAGCGCCGCGAACACCACGCCCAGGAAGCAGCCCAGCAGCAGGCCGTACCCGGTGATCTGGTTGGCGACCCCGCGCGCCTGCCGCGCCGCGTTCGCCCCCAGCGCCGCGCCCACCAGGGACTGCGCCGCGATCGCCACCGAGTCCAGCACCAGGGCCAGGAACGTCCACAGCTGCAGCACCACCTGGTGCGCGCCCACCGCCTCGGTCGACGTCCGGGCCGCGACGGCCGCCGCCGAGATGAAGCACGCCTGGAACGCGAGGCTGCGCAGCACGAGGTCGCGGCCGAGGCCGAGTTGCGCGCGCATCACCTTGAAGTCGGGCCGGAGGCCGACTTTCTCGCGTACCAGCGCGGCGAAGAACAGCGCCGCGGAGATCACCTGCGCGACAACGTTCGCGATCGCCGAGCCCTCCAGCCCCAGCCCGGCCCAGTAGACCAGCACCGGGCAGAGCACGGCCGAGATCCCGTTGCCCGCCAGGACGTACCGCAACGGCTTCGCGGCGTCCTGCACCCCGCGCATCCAGCCGTTGCCGGCCATGGTGACGAGGATCAGCGGCGCCCCGAACAGCGCGATCCGCACCCACGACACCGCGGCGGCCGCGATCTCGTCGCTGCCCGAGAGCACCCGCGTGACCGGCCAGGCCAGCAGTTGCCCGGCGACCAGCACGAAGAGCCCGACGAACACCGCGAGCCACGTCGCCTGCACGCCCTCGCGGACGGCGTCGGCCCGGCGGCCGGCGCCGTGCAGCCGGGCGGTGCGCGAGGTCGTGCCGTACGAGAGGAACGTCAGCTGGCTCGACACCTGCGCCAGCACGACGCCGCCGAGCGCGAGCCCGGCCAGCGGCAGCGCGCCGAGGTGGCCGACCACCGCGGTGTCGACCAGCACGTACAACGGCTCGGCGGCCAGCACCCCCAGCGCGGGCACGGCCAGGCCGAGCACGCGCTTCGCCGGGATCCGCTCCGTCTCCTCCACGTTCACCACGAACCGGACTCTAACCGCCGGCACCGACAGTTCCGTCCGGCGGGAAGCCCGCGCCGCGGGCCGCTGACGCGCGGACCGGTTGCAGTGAATGACCCATTCCTGGCACCGGACGCAGTAAATGAGTCATTCACTGCACCCGGCGACCAGACCGGCCGCCGTCCCAGCAGCGGCGCCCGCTCCAGCGCCGCCCACAACCCGGCCAAAACCTCCTCCGCGCTGCCCGCGATCGTGCAACCCGCGGCCCGCCGGTGCCCACCCAACGCCGGCTCGCGGGCCGCTGACGCGCGGACCGAACGCAGTGAATGACCCATTCCTGGCACCGGACGCAGTAAATGAGTCATTCACTGCACCCGGCGACCAGACCGGCCGCCGTCCCAGCAGCGGCGCCCGCTCCAGCGCCGCCCACAACCCGGCCAAAACCTCCTCCGCGCTGCCCGCGATCGTGCAACCCGCGGCCCGCCGGTGCCCACCCAACGCCGGCTCGCGGGCCGCTGACGCGCGGACCGAACGCAGTGAATGACCCATTCCTGGCACCGGACGCAGTAAATGGGTCATTCACTGCACCACGGCAACGGGACCGGCCGTCACAGCAGCAGCGCCCGCAACCCGGCCAAGACCTACTCGGCGCTGCCCGCGATCGTGCAACCCGCGGCTCGCCGGTGCCCACCCGACGCCGGCTCGCGGGCCGCTGACGCGCGGACCGGACGCAGTGAATGACCCATTCCTGGCACCGGACGCAGTAAATGGGTCATTCACTGCACCCGGCGACCGGACCAGCCCGGGTCACAGCAGCGGCGCCCGCTCCAACGCCGCCCGCAACCCGGCCAAAACCTCCTCCGCGCTGCCCGCGATCGTGCAACCCGCGGCCTGCCGGTGCCCGCCGCCGCCGAACTCCGAGGCCACCGCCGACACGTCGATGCCGAGGGAGCGCAACGAAATCTGCCATTGGGCCGGGTTGGTCAAGTCCTGTTTGAGCACCGCCGCGACGGCCGCCTCGCGGACCGAGCGGACGACGTCGATCACCGACTCGACCTCTTCGCCGCGCACCGTCCGCGCCGCGTCGACGCGGACCACCGCGTGCACGAAACCCCGCCCCTGCGCGGCTTCCGGCTCCAGCTCGGCCTCGCGCAGCACGGACGCCAGCATCGGCAGCCACGTGAACGGCCGCTCGTCGACGATCCGGCGCACCACCGCTTCGGCGTCGACGCCCGCCTCCAGCAACCTCGCCGCCATCCGGTGCGTCTCGGGGCTGGCCCGCCGGAACCCGCTCGTGTCGGTGACGATCCCCGCGTAGATCCCGCGCGCGATCGGTTCGTCGAGCTCGACACCCATCGCGTCCAGGATCCGGAACACCAGGATCGCGCTGGCCTCGGCGGACTCGTCGACGACGTTGCAGCCGCCGTAGAACGTGTTGGTCGCGTGGTGGTCGATCACCAGCACCGAGCCCGCGAGCTCGACGCGCCCGGCGAGCCGGCCCAGCCGCTTCGGCACCGGCGTGTCGACGCAGACCAGCAGCGCCTCGGTGTCCGGCAGGTCGTCGGGGTGGGTCAGCAGGCCGTCTTCGTCGAGCCACCGCAGTGTCTCCGGGGCCTCGTCGGGCTCGCCGAACGAGACGCGGACGCGTGCACCGCGCTGGTGCAGCGCCCGGCCGAGGGCGAGCGCGCTGCCGAGGGCGTCCGCGTCCGGGCGGACGTGGCCGAGCACGGTCACGTCGGTGGCCGACGCGAGCAGCGCCGCCGCGTCCCGGATGTCCTGCGCCAAAGTAGGAGTCACGGTGCGTCACGCTACGCTCTGCGGGATGCCTGAGTACGTGATCCTGGTCCACCCGTCCGCCAACCGGGTCTACGCCGCCTCCTCCCCCGCGCTGCTGCGCGCCGAGCTGGCGATCTTCGGCGCGGCGCTGTCGGCCGAGCTGTCCGGGATCGAGGAGGTCGAGCTCGGCGGCGTCGGCTACGTGCGCTTCACCAGCTCGGCACCCCTGGGCGAGAGCGACCTCGCGCTGCTGTCGAACCTGTCGTCGCTGTATGCGCTGTTCGAGCTGGGTGACGGCGTCCTGCGCCCGGTCACCGTGACGCCGCTGGCGAAGGCCGACTCGGACCTGCTGACCATCCAGAAGTACCCCGGCAAGACCAACGAGTCGTTCACCAAACTCTTGCTGAACGTCACGCTGCTGGCCACCGCGGAGCCCTTTTCGGACCGGCCGAAGTACCTGCTCGACCCGCTGTGCGGCCGCGGCACCACGCTCAACCAGGCGATCATGTACGGCCTGCACGCCACCGGCCTGGACGTCGACGCCAAGGACTTCGAGGCCTACGAGGCGTTCATCAAGACGTGGCTGCGGAACAAGCGCGTCAAGCACACCGCCGACTCGGGACAGCTGCGGCGCAACAAGGTCCGGCTCGGGCGCCGGCTCGACATCGAGTACGCGCTGAGCAAGGAAGACTACAAAGCCGGCGACACGCGCAAGCTCACCTACTTCCAGGCCGACACGCTGACCACCGACGAGGTGCTGCGGGCGAACTCGTGCGACGTGATCGTCACCGACGCACCGTACGGCGTGCAGCACGGCAGCCACCGCGAAGCCGGCCTGCAGCGCAGCCCGCGCGACCTGCTCGCGGCGGCCGTCCCGGTCTGGACGCGGGTGCTGCGCCCCGGCGGCGCGCTCGGCATCTCCTGGAACACCACCGTGCTGCCGCGCGAGGAACTCGTCGAGGTGCTGCACAAGGCCGGGCTCGACGTCCGCGAAGGCGGGCCGTGGGCGGAGTTCACCCACCGGGTCGACCAGGCCATCCTGCGTGACCTGGTCGTCGCGGTGAAGCCCGCGTCTTGAGTCGACAAAGCGCTACTGGGTGAGCTCGCCCTTCACCGGCGCCTGCCCGTTCTCCTCCGGGGCTCCGGTGGGAGCCGGCGGCGGTGTGGTCAGGCCGCGCTTCACCGAGTCCAAGATGGACAGACCCTGGCCGACGAGTCCCGCGGCCATCTCGCCGAGGCCGTCGGCGCCGTTGAGGATGTTGACGTTCGCGCCGGCCAGCCCGCGCCCGGCTTCCTTGACGATCTGCGGCAGCTGGTCGATGAGCATCCGGTCGAGCGCGACCCGGTTGTTCGACGCGGCCGCCTCCGCCTGCACGCGCATCTTCTCCGCGTCGGCCAGCGCCAGGATGCGGATC
Source organism: Amycolatopsis sp. NPDC051106 (assembly GCF_040682775.1). Classification (NCBI taxonomy): domain Bacteria; kingdom Bacillati; phylum Actinomycetota; class Actinomycetes; order Pseudonocardiales; family Pseudonocardiaceae; genus Amycolatopsis; species Amycolatopsis sp. NPDC051106. Next base: position 19,717 of record NZ_JBFBBQ010000107.1, read on the forward strand.
CGCTCGGCCTCCGCGTCGGCCGGCTTGATGACCTCGGCCACCAGCTGCTGCTGCCGCAGCTCGGCCTCGCGCTGGGCCAGCTCGGTGCGCGCGTCGACGACCTCCTGCTGCGCCTTCGCCTGCGCGAGCGGGCCGGCCTGGGCGGCCTCGGCCTGGGCCGCCTCCACCTCGGCGCGGTACTGCGCCTGCACGATCGACGTCTGCCGCGCGTACTCCGCCTGCGTCCGCTGCGACTCCTGCTCGGCCTCGGCCGCGGCCTTGTTCGCCACGGCCTGGGCGATCTGGGCGTCCCGCTGGATCGCGGCGTTGTGCGGCGCGGCCATCGCGGCGATGTAGCCGAGCTTCATGTCGTCGATCGACTGGATCTGCAGCGCGTCGACGGACAGGCCGATCTTCGCCATCTCCACCGCCGAGCCGTCCAGCACCTCGGTCGCGAGCTTCTGCCGCTCGGTGATGATCTCCTCGACGGTCATCGACCCGATGATCGAGCGCAGGTGACCGGAGAAGATCCGGCCGGTCAGCACGGACATCTGGTCCTGGTCGGCGAGGAACCGCTGGCCGGCGTTGACGATGCTCTCGGTGTCGTTGCCGACCTTGAACGCGATCACCGCCCGCACGGTCAGGGCGATGGCCTGTTTCGTGACGCACACTTCGGTCACTTCGGCCTCGCACATGGAAAGCGTCAGGAACCGGACCTTCCGGAAGACCGGCATGACGAAGGCGCCGTGCCCGATGACGACCCGGAACGGCGACGCGCCTTTGCTGTTCTTGCCGCCGGAGATGAGCATCGCCTCGTTGGGAGCCGGAACGCGATAACCGAACATCGACTGTCCTTAGACGAACATTAGGAGGAAGTGGGTTCCGGGACGTCCCACGCCACGACGTCGACCGTGCGCTGTCCCCGGGTTTCGACGACCAGCACGGTCGTCCCCTTCGGCAGTTCCGTGTCGGACCAGGCCAGGAAGGTTTCCAAGCCGCCCCGGATCCTGATCAGCACCTCACCGGGACCCCGCTGCCCGCGGGTCCCGACCAGGAGGACTCCCGTCCGGCCCGACGGCGAGAGATCGGAGTGCACGGGCCGACCTCCCCTCGGTGGGCTGCCTCGGTGCGGGGACCACCCCGCTCACCCCATTGTGCTCCCGGCGGACGCGGCGGCGCGGCACTGTGAGGTTCCGATCAGAAGGCAACCGGACGGGCCGCCCGAGCGTGAAGAACCCGGGACGGGCGCCGGCTTGGCTATACTCCGGGCCGTGACGGTCGAGCAACGCCCCCTGCGCGCGGACGCCCGGCGCAACCGGGAGGCGCTGGTCGCGGCCGCGCGGGAGGTGTTCGGCGCCAAGGGCGTCGACGCCCCGCTCGACGAGATCGCGCGCCGCGCCGAGGTCGCGATCGGCACGCTCTACAACCGGTTCCCGACGCGGGCCGACCTCGTCGAGGCCGCGTTCCTGCCGGCGATGGAAGAAGCGACGGCCGTCCTCGAAGAAGCCCTCGCCATCGACGACCCCTGGGACGGTTTCGTGCTCTTCCTCGAACGGTCGGTCCTGATGCAGGTCAGCGACCGCGGCTTCACCGAAATCTGTTCGCGGGCCTTCGATCCGGCCTCCGGGCTGGAGAAGGCCAAGCACGCCAACGCCTCCCGGATCAACCGGCTCATCACGCGCGCTCAGGAGGCCGGGACGTTGCGGCGGGACTTCCGCGGCGAAGACCTGGCGATCGTGTTCGCCGCGGCGACGGCGACCCCCGGCTGGCGGCGCGCGCTCGGCATGGTCCTCGACGGGCTGCGCGCGCGATGACCTGGCTCGCGGACACCCGCACGTCATACGACACGGTGGCGGAAAGCTACGCCGAGTTCATGGCGGGCGCTCTCGACGAACAGCCGTACCTGCGGGCGGCGCTCACGCTGTTCGCGTCCGAGGTCGGCGGCCCGGCGGTGGACGTCGGCTGCGGCCCGGGGTACTTCACGGCGTACCTGCACTCGCTGGGCGTCGACGCCACCGGCATCGACCTCTCCCCGGCGATGATCGACATCGCGCGCCGGGCGCACCCGGGACCGCGGTTCGAGGTGGGCTCGATGACCGACCTGCCGCTGCCCGACGCGTCGATGGCGGGCGTGCTGGCGTCCTGGTCGCTGATCCACGTCCCGGACGACGACGTCCCGGTCGCCCTCGGGCACTTCCGGCGCGTGCTGCGGCCGGGCGGCCTGCTGGTGATCGGCTACCACGTCGGCGCGGGAACGCGGCTGAAGACCGAAGGCTACGGCGGGCACCCGATGCGGGTCCACGTCCACCTCCGGCAGCCGTGGTGGCTGGCCAAGCGGGTGCGGGCGGCCGGGTTCACGATCGAGGCGGAGTGGGCGCTGAACCCGGAAAACGAGGTGTCGCAAGCGATCCTGTTCGCCCGCGCGTCAGCTTAGCCGCTGTCCCACGAACTTCAGGACGTCCGGCAGGATCCCTCGCCAGTACTCGTCGTCGTGCTTGCCCGGCGAGAACCTCGACACCGCCGGGTTCACGGCCTTCACCAGCTTCCGGTCCGCACCCAGGAACGGATCCGACTCGCCGCACCAGACGCCGAGCGAGGCCGCGCGCAGTTCGCCGGTGTGCAGCAACGGTTCTTCGGCACGCCAGTTTTCTTCGCCGGCGAACACCTTGCGGCTGCGGGCGTCCGGCCAGCTGACGAACAGGGCCGCACTCGCCGTCGCGACGGCCTTCAGGTCCGGGTGGGCGCGAGCGAAGCGCAGCGCGCCGAAGCCGCCCATGGAAATGCCGAACACCGCCGACGCCGGCCGCAGATCGCGGCCCGCCAGCCAGCCGGGGACTTCGTCGGTGAGCATCCGCTGCGGGTCGTCATCGGAACCGACGTCGACCCAGTAGTGGTCACCGTCGACCGCGGCAACCGCGAACGGCGGAACACCCGCGCGCACGGCCGCCGTCAACGCCGCGGGGACGCCCAGCTCGAGGAACGTCCGCGCGCGGGCACCCCGGCCGTGCAACGCCAGGCACACCGGCAGCCCCGACGACGGGACGCCTTCAGGGGTGATCAGGACGAGATCGACGTCCGTGCCGCGGGCGGCCGAGCGCATGCGCTGGACCGTCACCGGGTCGGCCAAAGGTGCCGGACCGGTCGGGACCGGCACCGGCGGCGGCCCGGGAGGGGGCCCGGATGGGGACGACGAGCAGCCCGCCAGCAGCGCGAACGCGCTGCCGGCGAGCAGACCGCGGCGGGAGAACACGGGTCAGCCCCGGCTCTCCTCCTCCGCGAGCTCGTCGTCGTCCTCGGCTTCGCGGGGCGCCTTGTACGGGTCGGGCTCGCCCGCGTGCTGGGCTCCCGCCGAGCGGCGCGCGACCTCCGCGTCGGCCTCGCGGGCCTTCGCGAGCAGGTCCTCGATCCGCTTCGACTCCTCGGGAATCGTGTCGGCCACGAACGTCAGCGTCGGCGTGTAGCGGACCCCGGTGCCCTGCCCGACCTTCGTGCGGAGCATCCCGCGCGCCGATTCGAGCGCGAGGGCGGCGCCGGTGAAGTCCGGCGGGACGTCCAGCTTCTCGCCGAGCACCGTGTAGTACACCGTGGCGTCGTGCAGGTCGCCGGTGACCTTCGTGTCCGTGATGGTCACGTAGTCCAGCCGGGAGTCCTTGACCTCGTGTTCGATCGCCGACGCGACGATCTGCGAGATCCGCTTGGCGAGCTTGCGAGCCCGAGCAGGATCAGCCATGTCGTTCTCCTAGAAAAGTCAGTCGTCCGGGCCCAGCAGCCGGCGGTGGGCGGAGATCAGTTCGAACTCCGGCCTGCTCGCCACGTACCGCTCACACGAGTCGAGCACGTCACGGACGTGCTCGCCACCTTCGGCGACCACGGCCACCCCGATGAGGGTCCGGCGGTGCAGGTCGGTGTGCCCGGCTTCGGCCACCGACACGGCGAAGCGCTTGCGCACCTCGGCCAGCACCGGACGGACCACGGATCGCTTCTGCTTCAGCGAATGAACGTCGCCGAGCAGGATGTCGAGCTCAAGGGCTCCGACGAACATAGGCAAATGAGGTGGTGTCGTAGGGAGCGAAAGCCCGGGTGTGCGGTGCGAAACCGCACACCCGGGCTCAACCGCATTACGCGCGGGGCTTCTCGCGCTGCTCGTACGTCTCGATCAGGTCGCCGACCTTCAGGTCGCCGTACGAACCGAGCGTCAGACCGCACTCGTAGCCCTCGCGGACCTCGACCACGTCGTCCTTGAACCGCCGCAGCGAGCTGACCGGCAGGTTCTCCGCGACGACAGTGCCGTCGCGCAGCAGCCGGGCGCGCGCGTTGCGCCGGATCTCGCCGGACATGACCAGGCAACCCGCGATCGTGCCGATCTTGGAGGACTTGAAGACCTCGCGGACCTCCGCGCGGCCCAGCTCGACCTCTTCGTACTCCGGCTTGAGCATGCCCTTGAGGGCCTGCTCGATCTCGTCGATCGCCTGGTAGATGACCGTGTAGTACCGGACGTCGACGCCCTCGCGGGTGGCCCGCTCGGTCGCCTTGCCCTGGGCGCGGACGTTGAACCCGAGGACGATCGCGTCGGACGCGGTCGCCAGGTCGATGTCCGACTCGGTCACGCCACCGACACCGCGGTGGACCACGTTCAGCTCGACCTCGTCGCCGACGTCCAGCTGCAGCAGCGAGGCTTCGAGAGCCTCGACGGTGCCCGAGTTGTCACCCTTGATGATCAGGTTGAGGCTGTTCGTCTCCTTCAAGGCGGAGTCGAGGTCCTCGAGGCTGACCCGCTTGCGGCGCGACGCGTTGAGCGCGTTGCGCGTACGAGCGGCGCGGCGCTCGGCGATCTGCCGGGCGACGCGGTCCTCGTCGACCACCAGGAAGGTGTCGCCCGCACCCGGCACCGAGGTGAACCCGATGACCTGGACGGGACGCGACGGGAGCGCCTCGGTGACGTCGACGTTGTGCTCGTCGACCATCCGGCGGACGCGGCCGTAGGCGTCACCCGCCACGACCGAGTCACCGACGCGCAGCGTGCCGCGCTGGACCAGGACGGTCGCCACCGGGCCGCGGCCGCGGTCGAGGTGGGCCTCGATCGCGACACCCTGGGCCTCCATGTCCGGGTTGGCCCGGAGGTCCAGAGCGGCGTCGGCGGTCAGCAGGATCGCCTCGAGCAGACCATCGATGTTGATGTTCTGCCGCGCGGAGATCTCGACGAACATCGTGTCGCCGCCGTACTCCTCGGCGACCAGGCCGTACTCGGTCAGCTGCTGCCGGATCTTGTCCGGGTTCGCGCCTTCCTTGTCGATCTTGTTGATCGCGACCACGATCGGGGCCTTGGCGGCCTGCGCGTGGTTGATCGCCTCGACCGTCTGCGGCATCACACCGTCGTCGGCCGCCACCACGATCACCGCGATGTCGGTCGAGTTGGCACCACGGGCACGCATGGCGGTGAACGCCTCGTGACCCGGGGTGTCGATGAAGGTGATCAGGCGCGGGTTGCCCTCGAGCTCGGTCTCGATCTGGTACGCACCGATGTGCTGCGTGATGCCGCCGGCCTCGCTCTCGCGGACCTTCGTCTTCCGGATCGTGTCGAGCAGGCGGGTCTTACCGTGGTCGACGTGACCCATGATGGTCACGACCGGCGGCCGGACCTGCAGATCCTCTTCGCCACCCGCGTCGTCGCCGTAGGTGATGTCGAAGGTCTCCAGCAGCTCGCGGTCCTCTTCTTCCGGCGAGACGACCTGAACCGTGTAGTTCATTTCGCCGCCGAGCAGCTCGAGGATGTCGTCCGACACGGACTGCGTCGCGGTGACCATCTCGCCGAGGTGGAAGAGCACCTGCACCAGCGAAGCCGGGTTGGCGTCGATCTTCTCGGCGAAGTCGGTCAGCGAAGCACCCCGCGGCAGCCGGATCGTCTCGCCCTGCCCCTTGGGCAAGCGGACGCCGCCGACGCTGGGCGCCTGCATGTTGTCCATGTACTCCTGGCGCTTCTGCCGCTTCGACTTGCGGCCCTTGCGCGAGGGACCACCCGGGCGCCCGAAGGCACCCGCGGTACCGCCACGGCCACCGGGGCCACCACGGCCACCGCCGCCGCCACGGAAACCGCCGCCGCCCGCCGGGGCACCGGTGCCGCCACCCGGGCGGAAACCGCCGCCGGCGCCGCCGCCACCACCGGGGCCGCCGCGGAAGCCACCGCCGCCGCCACCGCCACCGGGACCGCCGCGGAAACCGCCGCCGCCGCCACCGGGACCGCCACGCGCGCCGCCACCAGGGCCGCCACGCGCGCCGCCACCGGGACCACCGCGGGCGCCGCCACCGGGACCGGCGGGACGCTGCGTGCGGCCCGGCATCATGCCGGGGTTCGGCCGCGGGGGCATGTTGCCCGGGCTCGGCCGGTTGCCACCGGCGCCACCACCGGGACGCGGGGCCGGACGGTCACCGGCACCCTGACCGCCACCGGGACGCGGCGGGCGGTTGTCGCCGCCCTGGCCGCCACCCGGGCGCGGGCCCTGCGGACGCGGCGGGGCGCCGGAACCGACGCCGAACGGGTTGTTGCCGACCCGCGGGGTGCGCGGACCGGGCTTCGGGCCGCCGGGCTTGGGGCCCTGCGGCTTCGGCGGGACGACCGAGCCGGTGTTGCCCGAAGGCGCGGCCGGGGTGTCCTGCTTGGGTGCGGCGGGCGTTTCGGCTTTCGCCGCCGGGACCTGCTCCTCGGGAGCGGGCGCGGCCGGCTGCTGACGCGGGCCGGGCCGCGGGCCGGGACCCGCGGGACGCGCGGCCGGTGCGGCGGCCGGCTTCGAGGCCGGTGCCTGCTGCTGCGGGGCCGCCGCGGGGGCGGCCTTCGCCGCGGGCGCCTGCTGCTGGGGAGCGGGCGACGCGGGCTTGGGCGCGGGAGCGCCCGGCTTGGCGGCCGGGGGCCCGGGGCGCGCCGACGGGCCGGGAGTGGGTGCGGGCTTCTTGGCGCCCTTGGGCGCGTACGCGTCGCGGAGACGGCGGGCGACGGGCGCCTCGACCGTGGACGACGCGGACTTCACGAACTCGCCCTGTTCCTTCAACTTGGCGAGAACGTCCTTGCTGGTGATGCCGAGCTCCTTAGCGAGCTCGTGTACGCGGGCCTTGCCTGGCACAGCTCTCCTCATCTAGGGGAGGCCAGGCGGATGACCCGCTGACCTCGTCCTTATTGTCTGACGCTCATGGCTTCAGCTTCACGGCTGACTCATGACGGGTCGACCTGCTTCCTTGGTTCCTCGCGAAGCCGGGTACGTCCCGGCTTCGTGGTGCGAAGTGGTGCGCCCGACGTGTTCGCGAACCTCGCGGACGTCGAGCGCCCCGGGAGCCCGCAAGGCTCTCGGGAAGGCTCGCCGCCGTTCGGCCTTGGCCAGGCAGTCCGGATCGGGGTGCAGCCAAGCTCCCCGGCCCGGCAGCCGCCGACGCTCGTCGACGACCACCTGCCCGGCCACCGCGACCACGCGCAGCAGCTCACCGATCAATGCCCGCCGCTTGCAGCCGACACAAGTCCGCACCGGAAGATTCCGGTGGGGCTGGTGCTCGGCTACCCGCCGCGGGCGTTGAACCACTCCTGAGTCTAGCGCTTCGACATTCACTCAGCCGAACCGGTTGTCGCGGCGGGCCGCGATGGACGGGCGTGGTCTTGATCACCCTCGTCGTCCGCCGGTGCGGCGTCGCTGCGGATGTCGATCCGCCAGCCGGTCAGACGGGCGGCGAGGCGGGCGTTCTGGCCCTCCTTGCCGATCGCCAGCGACAGCTGGAAGTCCGGCACCACGACGCGGGCGGTCTTCGCCCGCTCGTCGACTACTCGTACGGAAACAACCTTCGCGGGCGACAGCGCATTCCCGACGAAGCGGGCCGGATCCTCGGAGTAGTCGATGATGTCGATCTTCTCACCGGCCAGTTCGCTCATCACGTTGCGCACGCGCGCGCCGACCGGGCCGATGCAGGCGCCCTTGGCGTTCACGCCCGCCACGGTGGACTTCACGGCGATCTTCGTGCGGTGCCCCGGCTCGCGCGCGACGGCGGCGATCTCGACCGTCCCGTCGGCGATCTCCGGGACCTCCAGCGCGAACAGCTTGCGCACGAGGTTCGGGTGCGAGCGCGAGAGCGTGATCTGCGGGCCGCGGTTGCCGCGCGAGACGGTGACCACGTACGCCTTGATCCGGCTGCCGTGCTCGTAGGACTCCCCCGCCACCTGTTCGGCGGACGGGAGCACGCCCTCGGTGTCCCCCACCTGGACCACGACCATGCCGCGGGCGTTGGCGCGGGCGTCGCGCTGGATCACGCCGGCGACGATCTCGCCCTCCTTGGTGGAGAACTCGCCGAAGGTCTTCTCGTGCTCGGCGTCGCGCAGCCGCTGCAGGATGACCTGGCGCGCGGTGGTGGCGGCGATCCGGCCGAAGCCCTCGGGGGTGTCGTCCCACTCCTCGTCGGTCTCGCCGTCGTGGGTCAGCGTGCGGGCGAGCACGCGCACGAGGCCCGTCTTGCGGTCGATGTCGATGCGGGCGTGCGGCTGGTGGCCCTCGGTGTGCTTGTACGCGGTGAGCAAGGCCGTTTCGATGGCCTCGATCACCGTTTCGAAGGGGATGTCCTTGTCCCGTTCGATCGCCCGCAGCGCGGCGATGTCGACGTTCACTTCGACCCCTTCTCCGTCTCGGCGGCGATGATGCCGGACGCGTCGTCTTCGAGCAGTTTCAGTTCCTCGGCGGGCGGCTGCTTGAACTCGATCTCGATGACCGCCTTCGCCACGCCGGCGTAGCGGACGTCGCGGATCTTGCCGCCCGCGAGGACGCGGGCGGCGTCCGCGCCCGCGTGCCCGACCCGGCCCACGAAGGGCGCGCCTTCGACCGGCGAGACCTTCACCAGGCGGTACCGCGCGCGCCGCCAGTGGCGCGGCTGGGTGAGCGGGCGGTCGAGGCCCGGCGAGGTGACTTCCAGCGTGTACGCGCTCGCGAGCACGTGCTCGTTCTCGTCGAGCGTCGCCGAGACCTTGCGGCTGACCTCGGCGATCTCGTCCAGCCCGACACCGTCGTCGGAGTCGACGACGACCTTGACCAGCTGCCGCCGGCCGGCCTGCTGCACCTCGAACGAGTCGAGGTCGAAACCCGCGGCGGTGACGGCTTCGGCCACTATCGGCTGAAGCCGGCTGGCGAGTTCTCCTGGCACGTGGGGCTCTCCTCGTTCAAGGTTCGGGTCGGTGGTGGACCAGCTTATCCGGTCGCCCGCTCACCCCGCGCGAGCGGCGGGGGCGCCCGGGGGCCTGGCAGGATGGGCCGACGTGACCGGAAGACCGACCGACCTGACCCGTCGTGCCGCCCTCCGCGCGGGGGCGCTGGCCGCGCTGGCCGTCCCCCTGGCCGCGTGCGGGCCCGGCTACGACGAGAGCCCCGACCCGCTCCAGCCGCTGCTGGCGGCCGCCGAGGCGGACG
>NZ_JBFBBQ010000108.1:0-28595 GCF_040682775.1 Amycolatopsis sp. NPDC051106
GCCTTCGGTGCGTCAGACGCACCGAAGGCCACATTGGGGCGCTTCGGGTCAGTGCTCCAGGGCACCCGCCGGCACGAACCCGCGCGCGGCATCGTCCAAAAGGGACACTTGCGCGGCGCCGACGTCGAAGTACATCCCGGTCAACCGCAGCCCACCCCGCGCCAGCGCCTCGGCGACCACGGGGTACCCGCGCAGGGTTTCCAGCTGCTGCACCACGTTCTGCAGCGCCAGCTGGTCGGCCTCGGCGGCCGGACGTTCCCCGCTGAGCAGCAACGGCGCCTCACGACTCCGCCGTCGCAGGGTCGCCTCGCCGTGACGCAACCAGCTTCCGAGCTGAACCAGCCCATCCGGCGCCTGCCCGAGCAGCGCCTTCATCGCCCCACAGCCGGAATGCCCGCACACCACGATCTCCGCCACGCCGAGCACCCCCACGGCGTACTCGATCGCCGCGCCGACCGACGAGTCGTCCCCGTCCACCGGCGGCACCAGGTTGCCGATGTTCCGCACGGTGAACAGGTCCCCCGGCCCGCTCGTGGTGATGAGGTTCGGCACGATCCGCGCGTCCCCGCAGGTGATGAACAGCGTGTGCGGCTGCTGCCCGTGCGCCAGCCCGCTCCACGTGTCGCGCAGCAGGGGCGCCGTGCGGCGGTGGAACTCGGAAGCACCGCGGCACAGCAGGGAGCTGGCCGTGCGCTGGGCCGGCAGCACGACGTGCTCGGCCTGCCACTCCGACCACGGCGCGAGCCACCGCGGCACGACGCGCGCGGCGACGCTGCGGCGCACGGTCGGCGCGCCCGCGGTGCCGCGTTCGAACCACGGGTGCCCGATCTCGTCGACCGTCACCGGCCCGGCGTGCGCCTGCTGCCAGCCGCGCAGGCAGTCGAACGCGGCGTGGTCGAGGTAGTCGACGAGCAGCTCCAGCCGGACTTCGGCGTGCGGCGGCACCTCGGCGAGCACCCGGGTCAGCCGCGGCACGGACAGAAACGTCAGCGCGCCTTCGATGACGACGCGGTGGCCTTCACCGTCCCTTTCCACGTGAATCCCGGAGAAGATCATCCGCCGCAGCATCATCGCGAGCGCGAGCAGTATTCCGGCCGCGACGCCGGTCAGCAGGTTGACGGCGACCGCGCCGGCGAGCGTGACGGCGTACACCGGCAGGTCGCCGTGGCGCCGCACTTCCTTGAGCCCGTTGAGGTTCACGAGCTTCGCGCCGACGTAGACCAGCAACGCGGCGAGCGCCGCCAGCGGGATCAGCCGCAGGAAGCCGGTGAACAGCAGACAGGCGGCGAGGATCCAGACGCAGTGCAGCATCGCCGACGCGCGGGTGCGCGCCCCCGCCTCGTAGTTGGTCATGCTGCGCACGATGACGCCGGTGACCGGGAACCCGCCGAGCGCGCCGGCGGCGACGTTCGCCGCGCCCTGCCCGATGAGCTCGCGGTCGAGGTCGGTGCGCGGGCCGCCGCGGAGCTTGTCCACCGAGACCGCGGACAGCAGGCTCTCCAGGCCGGCGATCAGCGCGATGGTGAGCGCGGCGCCCGCGAAGCCGGCCCAGCCGCCGTCGGGCAGCCGCGGCACGAGGTGCAGCGCGGGCAGCCCGGCCGGGAGGTCGACGCGCGGCAGGGACATGCCGGTCGCGACGGACAGGCCGGTGGCCAGCGCGACGGCGGCCAGCGGCGCGGGCACGCGGCGGACGGCCTTCGGCAGCCGCGGCCACGCCAGCAGCACCGCGAGGGTGACGACGCCGATCAGCACGGCCTGGTCGTGGTGCGCGGCGATCTGCCGCGGCAACGCGAGGACGTTGGCCAGTGCGGAACCCCGCGCCGAGCCGCCGAGCACGACGTGCAGCTGGCCGAGCACCAGCGTGACGCCGATGCCGGCGAGCAGGCCGTGGACGATGGCCGGCGACACGGCCAGCGCGGCGCGGGCGAGGCGGGTCAGGCCGAAGAGGATCTGGAGCAGGCCCGCGGCGACGGTGATCGCGCAGGTGACCGGCCAGCCGTGGGTGGCGATCGTGTCGGCCAGCACCACGGTGAGAGCGGCGGACGGGCCGCTGACCTGCAGCGGCGATCCGCCGAAGAGGCTCGCGACCAGCCCGCCGACGACGGCGGAGATCAGGCCCGAGAGCAGCGGCGCCCCGGCGGCGAAGGCCACGCCGAGGGACAGGGGGACGGCGACGAGGAAGACGACGATCGACGCGAGGACGTCGTGTTTGAGGTTCTCGAGCTGGCGGAGGTTCTTCGGGGACGGCGGTCCGGTGTCGTGTTCACCACGAACGATCTCGATCATGGACGCAGGATCGCCGAAACCGCGCGAAAAGTCCGCTACGCAAGCATTTCTCGCGTTTGTCCCGGTACGGACCGGTTCGGTTTACCGGAACTTTCAGGCGAACAGCGCCCGGGAACCTCCGCCGATCGCGTGGTGTCGACCGCGCACCGGCACGCAGCGCGACGACGAGGAACCTTCGGGTCTCGGTGTGCGCGTGGTCACACCCGATGTGCTGAATTCACGCCTTTTCCGCCACGGCAAGCATCGCGCGGGTGATCGCGGCCAGGTCGTCGTCAGTCGAAACGTACGGCGGCATCGCGTAGACGAGGTCCCGGAACGGCCGCAGCCAGACGCCCTGCCCGGTGACGACGTCGGTGGCCACCGCCATGTCGACGGGGTGGTCGAGCTGCAGCACGCCGATGCCGCCGAGGACCCGGACGTCCACCACCGATTCGAGGTCGCGCGCCGGCGCCAAGCCGTCCAGCAGGCCCTTCTCGAGCCGGCTGACGTCCTGCCGCCACGCGCCGCCGGCCAGGAGCCCCAGCGAGGCGTTCGCCACCGCCGACGCGAGCGGGTTGCCCATGAACGTCGGCCCGTGCGCGAGGACCGGCAGCGCGCCGCGGGAGATGCCCGCCGCGACCTCCGGCGTGCACAGCGTCGCCGCCATGCTCAGGTAGCCGCCGGTCAACGCCTTGCCGAGGCAGAGCACGTCCGGCGTCACGCCCGCGTGCCCGGCGGCGAAGAACGCGCCCGTGCGGCCGAAGCCGGTCGCGATCTCGTCGAAGATCAGCAGGACGTCGTGCGCCTCGGTCAGTTCCCGCAGCGCGCGCAGGTAGGCGGGGTGGTGGAAGCGCATGCCGCCGGCACCCTGCACGACCGGTTCGACGATCACCGCGGCCAGTTCCCCGGCGTGGGCTCCGATCGCGTCGGCCAGCGTGTCCACATAGGACTGGTCGGGCGGGGTGCCGAAGCCGGCCGGCGGGGCCGGCACGAAGACCTGCTCGGGCAGTACGCCGCGCCACAGGGAGTGCATGCCGCCGTCGGGGTCGCACACGCTCATCGGCGTGAACGTGTCGCCGTGGTAGCCACCGCGCCAGGTCAGCAGCCGGCGCTTCTCCGGCAGCCCGCGGGAACGCTGGTACTGCAGGCACATCTTCACGGCGACCTCGACCGACACCGAACCGGAGTCGCAGAGGAAGACGTGCTCGAGGCCCTCGGGCGTCAGGTCGACCAGGGTCTTGGCGAGGGTGATCGCGGGCTCGTGGGTCAGGCCGCCGAACATGACGTGGCTCATCCGCCCGGCCTGCTCGGCGAGGGCGGCGTCGAGGACCGGGTGCCGGTAGCCGTGGACGGCCGACCACCACGACGACATCCCGTCGACCAGCTCGCGGCCGTCGGCGAGCTTCAGCCGGACCCCGCTCGCCTCGGCGACCAGCAGCGAAGGCACCTTCGCGGGCATGGGCGCGTAGGGGTGCCAAACGTGCTGGGCATCGAGGGCGAGCAGGTCGGCGGAGTCCATCTCCGCATTAAAACAGGGGCGCGCGGCGCCGCCGCCGAGGGCGGTGGCCGAAGGCGGAGGTGACCTCAGCAGGGCTTGCGCGTGAGCACCCAGCCGTCCTGGTTCAGGGGCTCGGCCACGACGTGCACCGGCTGGTCCCCCGTCAGCACCCACGGACCGGAAACCGACAGCCGGTACCGGCCCGCGGGCCCGGCGATCGTCAGGCTCCCGTCCGCGCCGGTCGTCCCGTGGATCGTCCGGCCGGTGTCGAGGTCGGTGGCGTCGACCCGCTGTCCCGCGACGCCCTCCCCGGCCTCGGTGACGATCCGGCCGGTGCTCGTGCCGTCCTGGCCGAGCACCTTCGCCGTGTCGCGGGCTTCGGGCACGCCGTCGTGGTACGCCTCGTCGCGGGTGAAGTCGCAGGACTGCTCGAGAAAGCCCCACCTCGCGGGCCGCTCGGTGACCGTGCCGGGCACCCGGAACGTCCGGGTCTCCCCGGGCCGGATCGTCGCGCCGGGCCCGCCGTAGGCCAGTTCGCCCCACCCGGCCTCGGTGATGTCGGCGGCGCGGCCGGTGTCGCCGCGGTCGCAAGCGCCGTAAACCCCCGAGACGACGCGGGAGCCGGTGTTGGCCAGCTCCACCGTCAGCACGGCCGGGTCGCCCACGCGGTAGGTGTCCCGGTCCAGCGTCACCTTCGCGTGCAGCGTCTCGGACAGCGGGCGCAGCGCCCGCAGCGGTACGTCGACGACCGGCGTGGAGCCGTCGGCCCGCACGCTCGTCCCGCCGCCCAGGATCCACCCGCCGGGTGCGCCGGCCGCGTAGATGCCGTACTGCCCCGGCGGCAGGTCGGCGAACGAGTACCGGCCGTCGGCGCCGGTCGTGCGGGTCTCGGGAAGATCGGCCCCGTACAGCCGGACCTCCGCGCCGGCGAGCGCTTCACCCGGGTCGGCCACGCCGTCTTCGTCCGCGTCGGCGTATGCCTGGCCGCCGATCGTCGTCGTTCCCGACGCCGCCCGCACGGTCACCTCGGCCGGCGCGAGCGGCGGGGTCACGCCGTCCAGTAGCGACACCGACAGCCGGAACCGGGAGTCGCCGTCGAGCGGGCCCGTGAGGTGACCGGTCAGCAGGTACTCCCGGGTCTCGCCGGGCACGAAGCTCGCGCCGAACCCGCCCGGCCCGAGGTCGCCCCAGCCCGAGTCCACCCAGAAGCGCGTGCCGCCCAGGTGGTCGGCGATGCCGTGCGAGTAGTAGACCCCGCGGGTGCCGGCGTTGGTCACGGTGTACTTCACGGTGACCGGCTCCCCGGGCAGGTACGGCCCGCCTTCGACCACGGCCGTGCCCCGCAGGTCGTAGTCCTCCGCACTCGCCGGGACCGCGAACCCCACGATCGCCACGAGCACCGCGGCCGACGTCACCAGTACGCGTCGAATCCCCAAGGTGACTCCCCCTCACCTCCGGCCCGCACCCCTCCGCGCGGGCTTCAGCGCTTTCACGCGTGAAGGGGCCTTTCGGCCACTATCGAGTGACGCAGCTCACAGTCGGACCGGCAGCGCCTCCAGCCCGTGCACCAGGGAGCTGGACCGGTAGACCAGCTCGTCCGGCTTGGCGTCCAGCGCTAGGTCCGGGAACCGTGCCAGCAGGCCGGCCAGGGCGATCTCGGCCTCCAGCCGGGCCAGGGGCGCGCCGACGCAGTAGTGGATGCCGTGCCCGAAGGCCAGGTGCCCGCCGGCCGCGCGCGTGACGTCGAGGCGCCCCGGGTCCGGGAACCGCTCCCCGTCCCGGTTCGCGCCCAGCAGCGAAATCAGCACGAACTCGCCTTCGGGGATCGTCACGTCGCCCGCTTCGACCGCTTCCGCGGTGAAGCGCAGCGTGGCCAGGTGGATCGGGCCGTCGAAGCGGAGGAACTCCTCGACCGCACCCGGCATCAGGGACGGATCGGCGCGCAGCAGCGCCAGCTGCTCCGGCTCGCGCAGCAGCGCCAGGACGCTGTTGGCGATCAGGTTCACCGTGGTTTCGTGCCCGGCCACCAGCAGCAGGAACGCCATGGAGATCAGCTCGTCCTGCGACAGCGAGTCGCCGTCGTCGCTCGCGTGCACCAGGTCCGACAGCAGGTCTTCGGCCGGCTCGGCGCGCTTCTGCTCGACCAGGCCGGTGAGGTAGGTGAGCATGCTCTGCGCCGCGTGCTGCGCGTCTTCCGGCGTCGACGAGCTCAGCAGGGTCTTCGACCACGCGGAAAACTCGGTCCGGTCCTCCGGGGCGACGCCCAGCAGCTCGCAGATCACCGTGATCGGCAGCGGCGCGGCGAACGACGGCAGCAGGTCGGCCCGCTCCTGCCCGGCCAGTGCGTCGAGCAGCTCGGTGGTGATCTCCTCGATCCGCGGCCGCAGCCGGGCCACCGTCCGCCCGGTGAACGCCTTGTTCACGAGCTTGCGCAGCCGCGAGTGGTCCGGCGGGTCGGTGTTGAGCATGTGCCGCCCGAGCGCTTCGCCGAAGCCGCCCTGGTTCGTCGCCCCGGCCGGGAGCTTCGCCTCGAACAGCTCGTACGCGCGCCGGTTGTCCTTGTGCAGCCGCGCATCCGCCAGCAGCGCCCGCGCCTGCGCGAAGTCCGTGACGATGTAGCAGTCCAGGCCGCGCGGCATCCGGACCCGGCGCACCGGCCCGCCCGCGCGGAGCATCTCCGCGAACAGGTGCGCGTCCTGCGCGAAATCCTCCGCCACCTCGGTCGTCGTCATTGCCGCCCCCCGCAGTCATTCTCAGCGCTCGGCGAGTGCCGCCACCACGCGCTCGGTCACGTCCTGCCAGTATGCCCGCTGTTCCTCGCGCTCTTCCGCGTCCGAAAGCCATTCCTGGTGGAACCGCAGCGTGGTCTTCGCGCCCGAGCCGCTGAGCCGGACCTGGACCGTCGAGTCGTGGTCCCAGTCGCTCGGCCGCCACGTCAGCCGCATCCGGTCGCCCTCGGCGAAGCTGCGGATCTCCCCGACCGTGCCGTTCGCCGTCTCGTACTCCGCGCCCGGCTCCCGCGGCAGCTCGACGCCCGGCCCCAGCCAGATCGCGACGCCGTCCCGGCTGACCAGGAAGTCCCACACCGTCGCGGCCGCGTACGGCAAGGTCCGCGAAACCCCGATGTTCCACCCCACATCGGCCGTCTTCCCCACTGAAGAAGTCATGGAACCATCCTCCCACCGGGGTACGACAAAACCGGTCCCCGGCCCGGGTGCAGGATCGTCAACCGTGCGCTACCGCCCCATTTCCCCCGCCGTACTGGCCGAAGAACTGACCGACCGCATCGACGCGCTCACCGGACGGCGGCGGATCGCGGTCGCCGTCGACGGCGCGGCCGGTGCGACGGAAACCGCCGAACTCGCCGACGCCCTGGTCGACCCGCTGCGCCTGCGCGGCCGCGCGGCCCTGCGCGTCTCGGCGCGCGACTTCCTGCGGCCCGCGTCCCTGCGCTTCGAGCACGGCCGCACCGACCCCGACGCGCGCTACACCGACTGGCTCGACCTCGGCGCCCTCCGCCGCGAGGTCCTCGACCCGCTGGGGGAAACCGGGTCCGGCGAGGTGCTGCCGTCGCTGTGGGACGCCGAACGCGACCGCGCGACCCGCGCCGAGCGGGTGCCGCTGCCCGAAGGCGGGGTCGTGCTCCTCGACGGCGAACTGCTGCTGGGCGCCGGTCTGGCCTTCGACCTGGCCGTGCACCTGTGGCTCTCCCCCGCCGCCCTGCGCCGCCGGGTGCCGGACGCCTGGGCGGTCCCGGCCTACGAGCGGTACGAGGCGGAAGTCGATCCCAGCTCGCTCGCCGACGTCGTCGTGCGCGTCGACGATCCGCGGCACCCGGCGCTCTACACGCCTTAGCGGACGACGGCCACCGGGTCGCCGTCCAGGAGGCCGGCCAGCCGCCCGGCCATGGTGTCCCAGCGCCAGTTCTCCGCCACCCAGGCCCGGCCGGCCTCGCCCATCCGGCGGGCGCGCACGGGGTCCGCGAGCAGGCTGGAGAGGGTCTCGGCCAGCTGGCCGGCGTCCCGGCCCTCGACGACGTGCCCGGTGACCTCGTCGAGCACCGTCTCGGGCGCGCCGCCGGAGTTGCCCGCGACCACCGGCAGGCCCGTCGCCGAGGCCTCCAGGTAGACGATCCCGAGCCCTTCGACGTCGAGCCCCTTGCCCCGGGTGCGGGCCGGCATCGCGAAGACGTCGCCCGCGGCGTAGTGCGCGGGCAGTTCGGCCCACGGCACGGACCCGGTGAGCACGACGTCGCGCTCGAGCCCGAGTTCGGCGACCAGCCCGGTGAGCGTCTTGCGGTACGGGCCGCCGCCGACGATCAGCAGCGCCGCGTCCGGCACGCGTTCGCGGATCCCCGGCAGCGCGCGGATCAGCTGGTCCTGCCCCTTGCGCGGGACGAGCCGGGACACGCAGACGATCGTGGGGCGGTCGGACAACCCGTGCCGCGCCCGGATTTCCGCGCGGCCGGCCGGGTCCGGTTTGTACAGTTCGGTGTCCACTCCGGACGGCAGCAGCTCCAGCCCGGCCATCGGCCCGAACGCGGCGGCGAACCGGCCGCGGGTGTAGCGGCTGACGTAGGTGACGACGTCCACGGTGTCCCCTATGCGCCGCAACGCCTGTCGCGAGCCCGGGAGCATGGACCAGCCGACTTCGTGGCCGTGCGTGGACGCCACGACGCGGCGCGCACCGGCCTGCCGCAGCGAATGACCCAGTAGCGCGAGCGGCGCGGCGGCGCCGAACCAGACGGCTTCGCAGTCGCGCGCCCGCATGATCTGCTTCGCCCGGCGAAGGACGTCCGGCGTCGGCAGCATCAGCGACGTCGGGTGCCGGACGACCTCGAACGGCGCCTCGGCGTCGAACTCTTCGTGCGACCCCGTGTGCGACTCCCACGACGGCGCGTAGACGACCAGGTCGTCCGCCGGCAGCCGGGTGGCGAGGGAGTTCAGGTAGTTCTGGATCCCCCCGGGCCGCGGCGGGAAGTCGTTGGTCACGAGCAGGGTCTTGAGCACGCCCCAGAGGCTAGCGGCCGCCACCTCTCTTCGTTCGGGGGTCCGGGTGGCGAAGCCCCCGGCCCGAGGCGGAGTCTCGGCTGACACAGCCGGAGGGGCGGCACCGCGTGTGCGGTACCGCCCCTCCGGCGTTGTGGTGCTGCGTGGGTCACGACGTCGGGCGTCGCGCTCCCGCGTACTGGCTCTGCAGCGGCGAGATCTTCACGACGTCACCGCTGTCGGGCGCGTGGACCATCTTGCCGTCGCCGATGTACATGCCGACGTGCGAAACGGGCGAGTAGTAGAACACCAGGTCGCCCGGCTGGAGCTGGTCCCGCGGCACCGCGGCGCCGAAGGTGGACTGCTCGCGGCTCGACCGGGGCAGCGTGAGACCGGCCTGCTTGTAGGCCCACAGCATCAGGCCCGAGCAGTCGAACGTGCTCGGCCCGGTGGCGCCCCAGACGTACGCGCTGCCTCGCTTGCTCAGCGCCGCGTCCAGCGCGATCTGGGCGGCGGCGGTGGGCGCCTTGAGGCCGGTGGGCGAACCGCCCTTGTCACCCTGCGCGGCCCGGTCGAGCGCGCTCAGGCTCTTGTTGGCCGCCTTGAGCTGGTCGATCTGGTCGTTCAGCGCCTTCTGCTTGCCCCTGATGTCATCGGTCAGCTTCGCCGCCGCGTCGCGCGCTTCAGTGGCGCGCTTCGCCGCGTCGGAAGCCTTGTTCGTGGCATCGGTGGCCTGCTGGACGGCGCCGGTGAGGTTGCCCATCGCGCCGTTCTTCTCGGTCGCGATGACCTCCAGCGCCGAGGAGCGGTCGAGGAAGTCCTGAGTGGACGTCCCGGCCAGCAGCGCCGACAGCTTGTTCAGCTGGACGCCGCTGGTGAACGACGCGCCGGCGAACTTGTCGACCTCGGTCTGGTACTTCTTCTGGTTCTCGGCGGCCTGGGCGGCCTGGTCCTTCGCCGCGTTGACGTCGCCGGTGGCCTTGTCGAGCTCGCCCTGCTTGGCCTTCAGGTCGTCCTGGGCCTTGAGCAGGTCTTCGTTGAGCTTTTCGGCTTGGGCCGCGAGGTCGCGGTACTTGGCCAGGGCGTCCGAACCGGTCGGCGGGGCCTGGAGGACGGGGATGGGGGCGGCGGTGGCCGTCGGCTGCGCCACGGTGACGAGGGTGATCACCGAAGCCGCGGCGAGGGCACCTGAAACCACGCGCCTTACTGGATGCGACTGCACGGTCGCGCGGGTCTCCTTTGCGTCTCGGCCGCCGAGGGGGACCGGGGCACGAAGAGGTCGGGGGGTTCCTCTTCGCCGCTTGTCCCGCACCGCGCGTTCTCCCGCAACAGGTGAAGCGAGCGGTGGTGGTTCCGGTTCCCAGCTTCCCGACAAAGCTGCGTCCGGCGGCGATCCCGCGTCGCCGCCTCATCGACGGCCAGGGGCCACGAGATCTCGGACAGGTTACGAAAAGACCGCCACCACGTCCACCACCTCGGAGGCAAAAACTCTCCGTAGCGCCCGGAAACACCATCGGACCAGCATGGGAGAAGACTTGTGATGGGCGTTACACGCTGGGGTTTCTTCGGGGTCGATTCGACTACCTACCGTTCACCTGATCCGAACGACCATTCGGCGCGCCGACACGAAACGGGCAAGTCAGGCCGTGCGCGGAACGGGTCCTTCGACCAGCCGCAGCCGCGGAACCATGCCCGCGTCGGCGAACGCGTCCAGGGCGCGGCGCTCGTCGGCGTCCCACACGGCGGGTGGCGCGCCCAGCAGCACGGTGACCACGCAGTCGTGGCAGGAGATGCCCCGGACGACGCAGCGGTCGCAGTCGACCACCACGCTTTCGATGTCCGAAACCGAAATGTGCGAGACGTCCACTTCGGACAGCTCGGGGGTGTCGTTCATGTGCTCCTCCTCACGTCGGGACTGACTGAGGAGGACGGTAGGCGCCACCACCGACAATTTCGTCGGTCAAACCCGGGAGAGGCGGCTGACCAGCACAGCAGAGGGCGTCGGGTGCGCGCCGCCACTGCGCACGGAGTCCGCCACCGCGCGGTCGGACGTCGCCACGACCATGGGCCGGCCGGCGGGCTCGGCCGCCACGATGTTGCGGATCACGTCGTCCGCCAGCACCCCGCGGTCGGAGAACAGCACCCGCACCCCGCGGGGCACCGACGCCGGGACCGACAGCACGCCCGCGCCGTCGAAGACGACCGTCACCTCGGCCGAGGTGCGCGCCGCCAGGGCGGAGAGCTGGTGGATCAGCCGGTCGCGCTGGTCGGCCAGCGCCAGCTCGGGGTAGCCGGTCTTGGTGACGTTGTAGCCGTCGACGATCAGGTGCACGTTCGGCAGCGCCAGGTAGCGGTCCAGCGTGGAGACGTCGGCGATCTTGCCGCCCTGGCCGCTGCCGGTGCTGGCGCCGCGGACCATGTCGGCGGGCCGCGCGCCGCGGGCACCGAGGGCGAGCTCTCGGCGCAGGCCGGTGACCGCGCCATCGATCGTGTCGATGAGCAGCGCCAGCCGCACCTCGTCGGCCTCGCGGGCCTCCCGGGCGGACTGGCGGGCGACTTCGGCGTCGCCCACCGCGCGTTCGGCACGGGCGCGTTCGGTGGCGACGCGCTGGCGTTCGCGCGCCAGCTGGGCGGTGAGGGCGGCGATCTCCTCGGCGCGGGCGGCGGACCCGCGCGCGGTCTCGGCGGACGCCGCTTCGGCCGCGTCCCGGGCCTGGCGGAGCTGGACGCCTTGCTCGCGAAGGCGCTTCAAAAGCTTCTCGACTTCGCCTTCGCGCTCGCCTCGCGCGCTCTCAGCGGCTTTCTTGGCTTCGGCGAGCTCCACGCGTAGTTGCATGAGTTCGCCTTCGAGGCGCTGGCTGCGGGCCAGCGCGGCGTCACGTTCGGCGCGCAGGGCGTTTTCCTCGGCGTTCTTGGCGACCAGCCGGACGCGCCCGGCGGCGCCGGACTCGCCGAGCAGCACGGCGGCCGCCGCCGCGGCGACCGAGTCCGTGGCGTTGGGGTCGAGCGCGTCGGTGCGGTGCTCGCGCAGCCATTCGATGACCGCGGTGCGGAACTGGGACGATTCGCCGAGCGCGGCGAGCAGCGCGGCGCCGCCGAGCTTGGCCCGCTTGGCCGGGGCGAACTTGGCGACGGGCCGCAGCTGGCGGGGCACGTCGGTGGCGGGCAGCTTGGCGACGGCGGCCGCCGAAAGCTCGGCGATCCGGTCGCGGACCGGCTCCGGGAGCGCGGGCCAGGTGGCCGGATCAGGCCGCTCCCCGGGCTCCTCGGCCTGCTCGGGCCGTGGCGCGACACCCGACGGACCGGCGGGGTCCTCGGGCGGCTCCGGCACGAGCGGCTGCGGGTGCATTGGTCCAGGGTAGGCCCCGCCCCCGCATCACGCGCCGCGCGCCACACGGACCGCGTCCCGACCAGCGGCCGGGCTCCCGGCGGGCAAAAGTGTCGGTGGTTGCCCCTAGTCTCCCGCACATGCGTTCGATCCAGGCACAGCTCGCGTTCGACGAGCTCGGAACTCCCTTGCGGGACACGACTTTCGTGGTGTTCGACCTCGAGACGACCGGGGCCGCGCCGGGGCCGTCGGGGATCACGGAGGTCGGCGCGGTGAAGGTCCGCGCGGGCGAGGTGCTGGGCGAGTTCGCGACGCTCGTGAACCCGGGGATGCCGATCCCGCCGCAGATCGTCTCGCTGACGGGCATCACGCAGGCGATGGTCTACGACGCGCCGCCGATCCAGGAGGTGCTGCCGGCGTTCCTCGAGTTCATCGACGGTTCGGTGCTGGTGGCGCACAACTCGGGCTTCGACACGTCCCACATGCGGGCGGCCTGCGAGGGCCACGGGTACGTCTGGCCGAAGCCGACGGTCGTCTGCACGGTCCGGCTGGCGCGGCGGGTGGTGCCGCGCGACGAGGTGGGCCGGTACAACCTCACGGCGCTGGCGATGCTGTTCGGGGCGCGGACGCGGCCGACGCACCGGGCGCTCGACGACGCGCGGGCGACGGTCGACGTGCTGCACGGGCTGCTGGAGCGCGTCGGCAACCTGGGCGTCCATTCGCTCGAGGAGCTGATGGGGTACCTCCCCGAGGTCACGGTGGCGCAGCGGGCGAAGCGGCACCTGGCGGCCGACCTGCCGTCGGCGCCGGGCGTCTACCTGTTCAAGGGGCCGAAGGAGGAGGTCCTGTACGTCGGCACGGCGAAGGACCTGCGGCGGCGCGTGCGGACGTACTTCACGGGCTCGGAGGGGCGGAGCCGGATCCGCGAGATGGTCGCGCTGGCCGAGCGCGTCGACCACGTGGTGTGCGCGCACGCGCTGGAGGCCGAGGTGCGTGAGCTGCGGCTGATCGCGGCCCACCGGCCCGCCTACAACCGGCGGTCGAAGAACCGGCACCAGGGCTGGTGGATCGGGCTGACGGAGGAGGCGTTCCCGCGGCTGTCGGTGGTCCGGCTGCCGCGGCCGGGGGTGCTGGGCCCGTTCCGCAACCAGGCGGACGCGAAGGCGACGGCGGACACGCTGGCCGGGGCGTCGGGGCTGCGGACGTGCACGCAGCGGATCTCGCCACGTTCGGCGAACGGGACCCCGTGCGTGCTGGCGGAGCTGGGGCGCTGCGGAGCGCCGTGCGCGGGACGGCAGAGCGTGGAGGCGTACGTCCCGGCGGTCGAGTCGGTGTCGGGGCTGATCGCGGGTCTCGACGGCCGTCCCCTGCACGTGGCGGCGGCCCAGGTCGAGCGCTTGGCGGAGAACCACCACTACGAGCAGGCGGCCCGCCACCGCGACGAGCTGGCCGGCCTGATCCGCGCGCTCGGGCGCGCACACCGCCAGGCGGCGCTGGCGTCGATCGCGGAGCTGATCGCGGCGGCCCCGGACGGCAACGGAGGCTGGGAGCTGTCGGTGATCCGCTACGGCCGCCTGGCCTCGGCCGGCGTGGCCCGGCGCGGAGTGCCGCCGATGCCGGTGGTGGAGGCGCTGGTGGCCTCGGCGGAGACGGTGCTGCCCGACCCGGGGCCGCTGAACGGCGCGCCCCCGGAGGAGGTGGGGGTGCTGCTGCGCTGGCTGGCCCGCCCGGGGGTCCGGTTGGTGCGCACCACACGGCCGTGGGCGGAGCCGGCCGCGGTAGCCGGGTGGCGGGGATGGCTGGATCTGGTCTCGACCGCGCATTCCCTGGAGCACGTGGGCTGAGGGTTACCGGGGCATCGCCGGGCAGGCCGGATCTCGCGTCATCGGGACTGGAACTCGCGTGACCCGAGCCGCCTCTCGCGAGACGGGGGCCGGAACCCGCGTGATCCGAACCGGAACTCGCGTGATCAAGGTCGAGACTCGCGTGATCGAGGCCGGAACCCGCATGACCCGAGCCGCATCTCGCGTTATCGGGACCGGAACTCAGTGGTCCGAGCCGCATCTCGCGTGATCGAGGCCGGAACCCGCGTGATCGAAACCGCATCTCGCGTGAATCGGGCCGAAATCTGCGTGATCCGAGCCAAACTCGCGTGATCCGAACCGCATCTCGCGTGACGGCAGCCGGAACTCGCGTGATCCAAGCCGGAACTCGCGAGTTGCGGGCGCGATCGCGTCCGCGGGGAACCGGCCTCCGCTCCCCGGGCTCCGGCGACCGGGCGGGTTCAGGCGGGCGCGGAGCCGAGCGTCAGGCCCGTCGAGAACCAGCCGGTCCCCGAGCTCAGGCGACCGAGCGGTCCAAGGCGTCCAGCAACCACGTGTGCGTGACCCCCATCGGCGCCGCCTCTCCCGTGACCTCCCCCGCCAGGTGCCAGTACCGCCGCACCCTGGGATCCCGGTCCGGTGCCGTCCGGACGTTCAACGCCCGGCGGAACGAGGGCGTGTCCCCCACTCCCACCGCCGCCGCGTGGGCCGCCACGAACCGGTCCAGTGCCGGCCCAGGCCCCGGCGTCGCCCCGGAAGCCACCGAGGGGAACGCCAGCGAACACGCCTCCCCCACCTCCGCGTGGAGCGCACCGAGGTCGGCGATCCGCTCGTGGCCGGCCAGCGTGCTCGCCCGGAGGTGCCCCGCCAGTGTCCGGTCCGCCGCCAGCACCACCAGCGACGCGTACGCCACCACCTGCCCCGTCGACGGCTGCTCGGGCGGCCGCGGCGCGCTGACGTCGAGGAACATCCGGGCCGTGTCCGGCGGGATCGGGCCCGTCGTCATCGGGTGCCACAGCCGGACCAGCGCCTCGTGCGCCGCGAACCCGTCCTGCACCGCCGACAGCAGCTCGAGCCGGGCCGCCCGGTCCGCCGGCGACGACTCCTCCACCGCGCGCAGCACCGAACGCCGCCAGGCCAGCGTCGCGACCTCGCGGTCCAGCGCCGCGCGCTCGGCGGCCACGGCCTCGTCCAGCGACCGGTTGCCCGCCAGCACGTCGGTGATCGACCGCAGACCCAGTCCGAGCCCGCGCAGCCGCCGGACCAGCACCAGGCGGTCGACCGCCCCGAAGCCGAACCGGCGATGGCCGCCGACGCTGCGTGCGGGCTCCAGCAACCCCTCGTCGCAGTAGAAGCGGATCGTGCGGACGGGCACCCCCGTCCGGCGCGCGAGGTCGCCGATCCCGAGTGTGTCTTCGGTCACCTTCGGTCGAACCTCCAGCCGGGTGGAATTCCTACGGTACGGCCATGGACACCACCAGCCTCGCCGAGGCACTGCACGCCCGCACCGCCGCCTTCGCGGAGACCGTCACCGGCGCCGACCCGGACGCCCGCGTCCCCACCTGTCCGGACTGGCCGCTGCGCGTGCTCGTCGGCCACATCGGCCAGGCCCACCGCTGGGCGGCCGACATCGTCCGGTCCGGCCCGTCGCCGGTCCCCGACCCGCTCGACGCCGACCCCGGCACCCCGGAGACCTGGGCCGACTGGCTCCGCCAAGGCGCCGACGACCTGGCCAAGACCGTCCTGGACGCGGGCGAAACGCCGGTCTGGACGTTCTTCGGCGAGCAACCGGCCAGGTTCTGGCTGCGCCGGATGCTCCACGACACCACGATCCACCACGCCGACGCGGCGCTGTCCACCGGAACCACCGTCGAAGTGGCCCCGGACCTCGCGACCGACGCGATCAGCGAGTGGCTCGAAGTACTGTCCGATCCGATCACGGCGAGCCTCCGGCCGGGCTTCGCCGAGCTGTGCGGCACCGGCCAGACCCTTCAGCTCCGCCCCGAACAGGGCAGGGGCTGGCTGATCACCCGCGAACCCGGCGGCGTCCGGTGGACCCGGGAGACGAGCCCCGCCGACGTCACGCTGACCGGCCCCGTCCAGGACCTGCTGCTCGTCCTCACCCGGCGACGGCCCGCCGGGGACGTCACCATCACCGGTGACCGGGCCCTGGCTGACCATTGGCTGGCGCACACCGCGGCCTAGGATCGCGGGCGACACCCGCAGACGAGTCTTGGAGGACCCAGGTGATCACCGCGATCGTGTTGATCCAGGTTGAGGCGGACGCGATCCCGGACGCGGCGCAGGCGATCGCCGACATCGACGGCGTCGGCGAGGTCTACTCGTGCGCCGGGGACGTCGACCTCATCGCCACCGTCAAGGTGTCCGCGCACGAGGAGCTGGCCGACCTGATCCCCGGCCGGATCGGGAAGGTGCCGGGGGTGCTGGACACCGTCACGCACATCGCGTTCCGGTCGTACTCCCGCGCTGACACCGAACAGGCCTTCGCGATCGGCGCCGAGGACTGAGCGAGGCCGCGTCCGAGGCCCCTCACTGGCCCTCAGACGGCCGTGCCCGCCTCCAGCGGGCGCCGGGACACCCCGAACGTGAAGAAGGCCACCTCCGCGAGGAGGTGGCCTTCTTCGTGGGTGGAGCTAGTGGTCCGAGCCCTTGGCGGTCTCGACGCTCTCGAACTCGCCCGGTTCACCCTGGGTGATCGAGTGCCCGTTGCCGTGCCCGTTGCCGTGGGCCCGCTCCAGCGCGACCGTCTCCTCGGCGGGGTCCGGCGACCAGAACGTGCCCGGAACGGCGTGCCCGGCCGAGCCCAGCTTGTTCATCTTCTTCGGCACCGAGGCACCCTGGTACTCGAGCGGGACCGCGTGGCCGTGGCTGTCGACGCCGCCGAGCGGCTGGTGGATCTCGATGAACTCACCGTGCGGCAGCCGCTTGATGATGCCCGTCTCGACGCCGTGCTCCAGCACCTCGCGGTCGGCCCGCTGCAGGCCCAGGCAGATGCGGTAGGTGAAGTAGTACGCCAGCGGCGGCACGATCAGCACGCCGATGCGGCCCGCCCACGTCGTCGCGTTCAGGGAGATGTCGAAGCTGTCGGCGATGATGTCGTTGAAGCCCGACAGCTCGATGACCATGAAGAAGCCCAGCGCCATCGCGCCCAGCGCCGTGCGGACCGGGGCGTCCCGGGGCCGCTGGAGCAGGTTGTGGTGCGCGGTGTCCTTGGACAGCTTCCGCTCGATGAACGGGTAGCCCAGCAGCAGGCCGAACAGGATCGGCATGCCGATCGCGCCGGGGAAGAACACCGCCGGGATCGTGTAGTTCCCGAGGTAGACCTCCCAGGCCGGCCAGATCCGGAGCATGCCGTCGGCCCAGGCCATGTACCAGTCGGGCTGCGAGCCCGCCGACACCTGCGCCGGGTTGTACGGGCCGAAGTTCCACACCGGGTTGATCTGGAACAGGCCCGACATCAGCGCCAGCACGCCGATGACCAGCGTGAAGAACGCCCCGCCCTTGAGCGCGAAGTACGGCATGATCCGGACGCCGACGACGTTGGTCTCCTTGCGGCGCACGCCCGGGAACTGCGTGTGCTTCTGGTACCAGACCAGCGCCAGGTGCGCCCCGACCAGGGCGAGCATGATGCCCGGCAGCAGCAGGATGTGCAGCGTGTACAGGCGCGGGATGATCTGGTCGCCGGGGAACTCCCCGCCGAACAGCGCCCAGTGGATCCAGGTGCCGATCACCGGCACCGAGAGCACGATGCCCGAGAGCGTCGCGCGGATACCGGTACCGGAGAGCAGGTCGTCCGGCAGCGAGTAGCCGAAGAAGCCCTCGAAGCAGCCCAGGATCAGCAGCAGGCCGCCGATCACCCAGTTGGCCTCACGCGGGCGCCGGAACGCGCCGGTGAAGAAGATGCGCAGCATGTGCACGGCCATCGCCGCGACGAAGATCAGCGCGGCCCAGTGGTGCAGCTGTCGCATGAAGAGGCCGCCGCGCACGTCGAACGACAGGTCGAGCGTGGTGGCGAAGGCCCGCGACATCTCCAGGCCCTGCATGTTCTTGAAGCTGCCGTGGTAGACGACCTCCTGCATGGAGGGGTCGAAGAACAGCGTCAGGTACACGCCCGTGAGCAGCAGGATGATGAAGCTGTAGAGCGCGATCTCGCCCAGCAGGAACGACCAGTGGGTCGGGAACACCTTGTTCATCTGGTGCCGCAGGCCCTTGGCCGCGTGGTACCGCTGGTCCGCGTTGTTCGCGGCCTCGCCCAGGTGCCGTTCCACGGCACTCGCGCCCTTGGTCGGCGTGGTGAGTGAACTCATGACTTACGCTCCCAAAAGGCCGGACCGATGGCCTCGATGAAGTCGCCTCGCGCGATCAAGTATCCCTCTTCGTCCACCGTGATCGGTAGCTGGGCCAGCGGACGCGTCGCCGGGCCGAAAATCGGCTTGCCGTAGTGGAGGGCGTCGAACTGCGACTGGTGGCACGGGCACAGGATCCGGTTGGTCCGCTGCTCGTACAGGGAGGTCGGGCAGCCGACGTGGCTGCAGATCTTCGTGTACGCGTACAGGTCGCCGAAGTTGAAGTCCTCCTGGCCGGCCCGCTTGACCACCTTGGCGGCGTCGGTCGGGCGCAGGCGGATCAGCATGACCGGGTTGTCGATCCGGGTCAGCGCGGCCGCCAGTGCCTCCGCGTCGTTCCGCTCGGACTCGCGGAACGGGAAGACGGTCTCCATCGCCCCGGCGTCGAGGTCCTCGGCCTTGACCAGCGCGATCTCGGTCTGCTTGCCGTGCTCCACCTCCACCGGCTTGCCGGTGTTGCGGCGCAGGTAGACCTTTTCGCCCGGGAAGTTCGGCTGCCAGCCGGTGTGCCAGAGCGACGCCCGGTTGTCGGTGTCCTTCCACGGGTTCTTGATGAAGGACGCCAGCGGCAGCGCCGCGGCCGCGAGGCCCAGCGCGCCGGCCCCGGCGATCGCCGAGCGCTTGATCAGCGACCGGCGGGCGATGGTGCTGCGGTTCCCGGCGTCGGCCAGGTGCGCGAGGAACGTCGCGCGGTCGACCTCGGGGGATCCCTCGCCGTCGCCGTCGTGGCGCTCCTGCACCGCGACCTCGGCGGGCACGAACTTCTTCGTGTACAGGATCACGCCGATGCCCAGGCCGAGGATGGCCAGGCCGAGCGTGATGCCGAGCATCGGGGTGTAGAGGCTGTACCAGAAGTGGCCGCTCTCGTTGTCCGGCGCCTCGTACTGCCACGGCCACCAGATGAGCGAGACGACGAACCCGATCCCGGCCAGCGCGGACAGGCCGAACCAGAACGCCACCAGGCGCTCGGCCCGCTTCTCCGCGCGGGTGCCCTCCACGGGCCACGGCGTCGGGTACTCGACGATCTCGACGCCGTCGAGCTCACCGCCCAGCTTCAGCAGCTGGTCCCGGTCCATCTCCGCCAGCTCCGCCTCCGTCGGCGGCTTCGGCCCCTCGGCACTCATGCCTTCGATCCAATCCACAACGTCACGCCGATCAGCGCGGCGATCCCGACGATAAAGGCGATGACGCCCTCCGAAGCGGGGCCGACCCCGCCGAGGCCGTTACCACCCGGGTCATTGTTGCCGTCCGACACCGACTTCACGTAGGCGACGATGTCCTTCTTCTCCTCCGGCGACAGCTGCCGGTCGGAGAACTTCGGCATGTTCTGCGGCCCGGTGAGCATGGCCGTGTAGATCTGCTCTTCGCTGGCCGGGTCCAGGTTCGGCGCGTACTTGCCGGCGGACAGCGCGCCGCCGCGGCCGGTGAAGTTGTGGCACGACGCGCAGTTGAGGCGGAACAGCTCGCCGCCGCGGGCCGGGTCGGAGCCGCGCAGGGCCTCGCCCTTCTCGGCGGGGCGCTGGACGCCGCCGCCGTGCGCCTGGATGTAGGCGCCGACCGCGTCGATCTCGGCCTCGGTCAGCTTCGGCGGCTTGCGCTCGACCTGCGCCTCCTGGCGCGCGGCGGGCATGCGGCCCGAAGAGGTCTGGAAGTACACCGCGGCGTCGCCGATGCCGATCAGGCTCGGGCCGCGGTCCTGCACGCCCTCGAGGTTCGCGCCGTGGCACGCGATGCAGGTGTTGTTGTAGACCTGCTCGCCGAGGCGCAGCTGCGCCGGCGTGCCCTGGGCCTGCGCGGTCTGCGGCTCCGGGGCGAACACGGCGTACAGGGCGCCGGCGCCCACCAGCGCGATGCCGAGCGCGAGCAGGCCGGCGAACCGCCTCCGCAGCTTCGACCGCGCGCGGTACCGGCGCTCCGAGGATTTGGTGCTGGTGGTCATCTTGCGGCAACCCTTGCTGTCAGTTCAGGCCGATGGTGAAGGTGGTGGCGGCTGGGCGTGAAGCCCTCACGGGAGGAGGTAGATCACACCGAAGAGGCCGACCCACACGATGTCGACGAAGTGCCAGTAGTAGGACACGACGATCGCCGACGTGGCCTGGGCGGGCGTGAACTTGCTCAGTTTCGTGCGGATGAGCAGGTACACGAAGGCGATGAGCCCGCCGATGACGTGCAGGCCGTGGAACCCGGTCGCGAGGTAGAAGACCGTGCCGAACGGGCCGGACGGGATCGTCATCCCCTCTTCGACGAGGTTGTGGTACTCGTTGGCCTGGCCGCCGACGAAGATGGCGCCCATGATCAACGTGATGATGTACCAGCGGCGGAGTCCGTAGACGTCGCCGCGTTCGGCGGCGAACACGCCGAACTGGCAGGTCAGCGAGGACAGCACGAGGATCACCGTGAACGGGATCGCGTACGCCACGTTGAGGTGGAACTCTTCACCGTGCAGCGGCGGCGGCCACTGGCCGGAGGAGTTCTGCGCCTTGACGGTGAAGAACATCGCGAAGAGCCCGGCGAAGAACATCAGTTCGCTGGACAGCCACACGATGGTGCCGACACTGACCATGTTCGGCCGGTTCAGCGAGTGAACCCGCTGACTGATGGTGGGAGCTGCCGTTGTCACGCGTCGCATTATGTCCTCTCGCACCACCGCTCCGCCGGGTGGGTCCACGGCGGGTCGTCTGCGTAACCGATCACACCGGATGCCCGGGAAGGTGAGAGCTACTCATGGGTTTACTCGACCGGCTGCGTGACCTGCTCAAGAAGGACGAAACCGCCGGTCTGACGTCTGATACGCCCGGGTTGAAGATCGTCGCCGAGGCCTTCGACCCGGCTGTCGCGGACTCCGCCGTGCTCGCCGGTTCACCCGCCTGGGTCAGCACGGCACCGGCCGTCCTGCGGCACCACCTGCTGCTTCCGCCGAGCCGGCTGGCCGAAGCGGCGTCGATCCTCACCCAGGACGGCTACGAGCTGCGAGAAGTGTCACCCGAAGGGGGCCTCGTGCGGGTCCACGCGGTTCGCGTCCAGGTGCTCGACGCGCTCCACTGCGCCCAGGAACGGTCCCGGATGGCCGGTCTCGCGCAGCGGCTGGGCGGCGACGCGCCCGGCTGGGAGGCTCTCCAGCCGGAGGCGCCCGCGTGATGTCGGTCTCGGCCGATACGATCGGGCGGCAGACGTGCGGGTGATGAGACGGAGGCAGCTCAAATGGCCGAGCAGTCGATGCGGGTCCTGGTGTTCAGCCACAAGGCGGAGGTGCGCGAGGCGATCGTGAACGCGGTCGGCCGGCGGCCCGCCGCCGACCTGGCCCGCGTGGACTACGTCGAGGCCGACGGCATCGCCGACGTCCTGTCCGAGGTGGACGCCGGCAACGTCGACCTGGCGATCCTCGACGGCGAGGCGCAGCCGACCGGCGGCATCGGCCTCTGCCGCCAGCTCAAGGCGGAGATCGCCGAGTGCCCGCCGATCGTCGTGGCGGTGCGGCGGCGCGACGACCGGTGGCTGGCGACGTGGTCGCAGGCGGACGCCGTGCTGGTGCACCCGCTGGACCCGCTGACCGCCGCGGAGACCGTCGCCGACGTGCTGCGCGCGCGACGGGTCCCCGTCGTGAACGGCTGAGCCCGGTGACCACCCCGGTCCCCCGCACCTGGCCGCCGCTGCTCAAGCAGCTCGTCGCACGCGTCGACCTGTCCGAGGAGGACACGGCGTGGGCGATGGACCAGATCATGAGCGGCGCGGCGAGCCCGGCCCGGATCGCCGGGTTCGCGGTGGCGCTGCGTTCGAAGGGCGAAACGCCTGCGGAGATCGCCGGGATGGCGGCCACGATGCTGGCGCACGCCCGCCGGGTCGAGCTGGACCGCCCCGCCGTCGACATCGTCGGCACCGGCGGCGACGGCTCGAACTCGGTGAACATCTCGACGATGGCGACGATCGTCACGGCGGCGGCCGGCGCCCCGGTGGCCAAGCACGGCAACCGCAGCGCGTCGTCGAAGTCCGGCGCGGCGGACGTCCTGGAGGCGCTCGGCGTCACGATTTCACTGCCCCCGGAAGAGGTCCAGCGCAGCCTCACCGAGGTGGGCGTGGGGTTCTTCCTGGCGTCGGCGTTCCACCCGGCCCTGCGGCACGCGGGCCCGGTCCGCGGCGAGCTCGGCATCCCGACGACGTTCAACCTGCTCGGCCCGCTGACCAACCCGGCCCAGCCGGGAAGCGCGCTGATCGGCTGCGCGTACGAGGACAAGACGCACGTGCTGGCGGAGGTGTTCGCCCGCCGCGGGACGACGGCTTTGGTGGTCCGCGGCGACGACGGCCTCGACGAGATCACGACGACGACCACGTCGACGGTGTGGGTGGTGTCGGACGGAAAGGTGACTTCGCGCTCTTTCGACCCGGCCGTGCTGGGCATCCCTCGCGCGACGGCTTCGGACCTGCGCGGCGGCGACGCGGCGGCGAACGCCGAGGTGGTCCGCGAGCTGGTGGGCGGGAAGCCGGGACCGGTGCGGGACGCGGTGCTGATCAACGCGGCCGCGGCTTTGGCGGCGTTCACCGGGTTCTCGGGATCCCTCGAGGACGACCTGCGCACCGGGCTGACCCGCGCGGCGGAGGCCATCGATTCCGGCGCGGCGGCGGCGCTTTTGGACCGCTGGATCGCCTTCGCCTGACCCCGGCTTGAGCGCCCCAATGTGGCCTTGGTTGCGTTCAACGCACCGAAGGCCGCCTTGGGTGCGTTGAACGCACCGAAGGCCACATTGGGGCGCTCGGGTCACCCGCGGAAAGCCGTCCGGTACGACGTCGGGCTCGTCCCCCGTAGCCGGCTGAACTGGTGCCTCAGCGCCGCCGTCGAGGCGTAGCCGCACGCGACGGCGATGTCCTCCACCGACAGGCGCCCCTCCTCCAGCAGCGCCTGGGCCCGGTCCAGCCGGCGCTCCGTCAACCACCGGTGCGGCGTCGTGCCCGTCGCCGCCGAAAAGCGGCGCAGGAACGTTCGTTCTCCCAGTCCGCTCCGCCGGGCCAGTTCGGCCACCGTGAACGGCTGGTCCAACCGCCGCTCCACCCACTCCAGCGCCTCCGCCACCACCGAGTCGTCCGGGACCGCGGGCACCGGCGCCTGGACGAACTGCGCCTGACCGCCCGCCCGGAACGGCGCCGCCACCATCCGGCGCGCCAGCGTCGTCGCCGCCGTCACGCCGCGCAGCCGCCGGACCAGGTGCAGGCACAGGTCCACCGCCGCCACCGTGCCCGCGCTCGTCAGCACGCCGCCGTCGTCCGCGTACAGCGCCTGGGTGTCCACGGCCGCCGTCGGGAACCGGGCGCGGAACTCCGCCTCGTACACCCAGTGGACCGTGCAGCGCCGGCCGTCGAGCAGGCCCGCGTAGCCCAGCGTGAACACGCCCGCGCAGAACCCCGCCACCCACGCGCCCCGGGCCGCGGCGTCGCGCAGGACGTCCAGCACCGGCGCAGGCGGCGCCACCGTCCGGGGCGCGCACGTCGGCACGATCAGCAGGTCGGCCGACGCCGCGAAGTCCAAGCCGTGGAGCCCGGTCAGCCCGAAGCCCGACCAGCTCGAGACCGGGGCCCCCGCGGGCGAACAGACCCCGAACTCCCAGCCTTCGATGCCGTCGGCGCTGCGGTCGGTGCCGAAGACCTCACACGCGACACCCAGCTCGAACGGCGAAACGTGATCCGCGAGCACGACCGCGACCCGGTTGACGTCCATGCCGGCCAGCATGTCACAAGTTTTGCGGCCGTTGTCATCTCTGACACTGGTCGCTCGCGGACGACCGGACGAACCTGGACGCCATGACGAATTCCGAAACCCGCCCGCTGCTCCAGTGGTCCGCGGCGATGGCGATGTCCGGCACGATCGGCGCCGTCGTCCTCGAGAGCGGCGCGGCCGCGCCGGCCGTGGCCTTCGCCCGCTGCTTCGTCGGCGGGGCGCTGCTGGTGCTCTGGTGCCTCGCCCGCGGCTGGCTGCCCGCTTGGCGGCCCCCGAAGCGCGACCTCGGACTGGCCGTCCTCGGCGGGCTGTTCCTCGTCGGCAACTGGGTGCTGCTGTTCGCGTCCTACGCGCTGTCGTCGATCTCGGTCAGCACGGTCGTCTACCACACCCAGCCGCTCATCCTCGTCGGCCTGGCGGCGGCGTTCCTCGGCGAGAAGGTCGCCAAGAGCCACCTGGCCCGGGCCGCGATCGCGTTCGGCGGCGTGACCCTGATCTCCCTGTCCGCGCACGGCGAGGACGGCAAGCCCGTCCAGCTCGCCGGGATCGGGTTCGCGCTCGGCGCGGCCCTGCTCTACGCCGGCGCGTCCTTCGTCGCGAAGCAGCTGAAGCACATCCGGCCGCACCTGCTCGCGGCCGTGCAGACGACGGTGGGCGCGGTCCTGCTGGCGCCCGTGTTGCTCGTCACGCCGCTGCCGACGGCCCCGCGCGAGCTGCTCTGGCTCGTGCTGCTG
The DNA here is from genome assembly GCF_040682775.1 of Amycolatopsis sp. NPDC051106. Classification (NCBI taxonomy): domain Bacteria; kingdom Bacillati; phylum Actinomycetota; class Actinomycetes; order Pseudonocardiales; family Pseudonocardiaceae; genus Amycolatopsis; species Amycolatopsis sp. NPDC051106. The sequence goes on from NZ_JBFBBQ010000108.1 coordinate 24,711, forward strand.
GGCACCGTCCACACCGCGTTGATGTACGTGCTGATGTACGCGAGCATCGGCAAGCTGCCGACGACGACGGTGGCGCTGCTGTCCTACCTCTACCCGGTGGTCGCGGTGCTGGTGGACGTCGCCTTCTACGGCCACCGCCCGACCTGGCCGGAGGCACTGGGGATGCTCGCAGTACTGGCCGCCGCGCTGAGTCCACAGCGCAGCGGCCAGTCAGGAAAACCCGAGGTCAGTCGTGCGACGGACCGGTGTGGTACTCGAACACCAGCCCGCCGATCGTGATCAGCAGCGCGACCAGCGCCATCACGAGCAGCCAGATGTGGAAGAACGCCAGGGCCAGCGCGGCGAGAGCCGCGGTGGCCGCCATGGCGATCGGCCAGTAGCTGCCCGGGCTGAAGAAGCCCAGCTCGCCGGAGCCGTCGCTGATCTCGGCGTCCTCGCGGTCTTCCGGACGCGGTTCGATGCGGCGGGAGACGAACTGCATGTAGCTGCCCGCGAGGAACGCCAGGCCACCGGTCAGGAACAGCGAGACGATGCCCACCGGCTCGGGACCGTGGGTGGCGGCCAGCGCCGTCCACACCCAGTACACGGCCGCCATGAACACGGCGAAGATCGCCACGATGAAGAAGATGCGGGCTTCGACCTTCATGGTCTTTTCCTACTCCTGTTATCCGCTTTGGGGGGTCCGGGTGGCGGAGCCCCCGGCCGGGGCAAAGCCCCGATGTTACTGCCGCGAGGGCGTCAGTTGGACGCGGTGCGCGCCGTGCGGTCGGTGTTGAACGGCTGGGTGGTCACCGCGTGCGGGGTGCACAGCTCGCCGCAGTTCATCTTCGCCAGCGCCTCGGACGCGGTGAAGGTCTGGCCGGTGGCCGGGTTCACCTGCTTGCGCAGCGCGATGTACGCGTCGTACTTGTCCGGCGACAGCGCGCGAACCTCGAAGTTCATCACCGAGTGGTAGGTGCCGCACAGCTCCGCGCACCGGCCGACGAAGGACCCTTCGCGGTCGATCGTGTTCTGGAAGGAGCTGTCCTGGTTGTTCTTGTCCGGGTTCGGCATGACGTCCCGCTTGAAGTGGAACTCAGGCACCCAGAAGGAGTGGATGACGTCGGTGGAGATCAGGTCGTACTGGATGACCTTGCCGACCGGGAGCACCAGCAGCGGGATCTCGCCGGACGAGCCGACCGTGCTGACCTGGCCACTGCCGTCGGGCTTCGCCGCGTTGGCGTCCTCGTACTTGAACTCCCAGTTCCACTGGAAGGCCACGACCTGGACCTTGACGTCCGGGTTCGGGATCTTGTCCAGGACCTTCGACTCCGTCGTCGCGGTGAAGAAGAACAGGACGCAGACCATGATCGTCGGGACGACGACCGTGAACAGCTCGAGCGGGATGTTGTACTGGAACTGCCGGGGCAGCTCCTCCGGCTCGCCGTCGGCGGTCTTCTTCTTGCGGTGGAACGTCGCGGTCCAGAAGATCAGGGCCCACACGATGGCGCCGACGACCAGCGCGGCCACCACGGTCCAGGTCCACAGCGTGCGCATCTCGTTCGCCTGCCGCGTGACACCCACGGGCCAGCCGAACCGCAGGATCTCGTCGCCGGAGCAGCCCGTCGCCGTCAGCGCGACCAGCACGGCCAGCGCGGCGACGCGCACGGTCCGCTTCCCCAGGGTGCGCTTGGGTTGTCCCACTGCGCCTCGCCCTTTCACCCAGAGCCTCCTACGACAGATCTTTGTGACAGGCCGGAGCCTAGCCGAGTTCACGCTCCGCGCTGACCAAGGGGTAACCATCGACGCGCGTGGTACACGCCACGGGCCGCCCGGCATACTGGGCGCTCCCCAGCCCCGCGAATACCCCTGAAGGTGTGTGAGTACCCGTGTGCGGCCTGCTTGGACTGATCTGCGCGACCGAGACCGGCGCGGCGAACGCGCGTGACGCCGTCGGCGCGGCCATGCGCTGCCAGCGTCACCGCGGCCCCGACGAGCAGGACACGTGGGCCGACGCCGAGGTCGTCTACGGCTTCAACCGGCTCGCCTTCATCGACGTCGAGCACGCCCACCAGCCGCTGGTGTGGGGCCCGCCGGAGGCGCCGGGCCGCTACACGATGAACTTCAACGGCGAGATCTACAACTACCTGGAGCTGCGGGCCGAGCTGGCCGGGCAGCACGGGGCGAAGTTCGAGACCGAGGGCGACGGCGAGGCCATCGTCGCCGGCTTCCACTACCTCGGCGCCGACTGGGTGAAGCGCCTGCGCGGCATGTTCGCCTTCATGATCTGGGACTCCCAGGAGAAGCGCGTCTTCGGCGCGCGCGACCCGTTCGGGATCAAGCCGCTGTTCTACTCGGCCGGCCCCGGCGGGGTGGCGTTCTCCAGCGAGAAGAAGAGCCTGCTGGACCTGTCGGACACGCTCGGCGTCGCGCAGGAACTGGACCGCAAGGCCCTGCAGCACTACCTGGTCCTGCAGTACGTGCCCGAGCCGGAGTCGCTGCACACCGCGATCCGCCGCGTCGAGTCCGGGACGTCGTTCGAGGTGGTGCCCGGTGGTGAGGTGAAGTTCACCCGCTACTTCCACCCGCAGTTCGCGACGAAGCCGGTCAACGGCCCCGCCGAGGCGGAAGCGCTGTACGAGCGCATCGCCGATGTGATGCGCGACTCGGTCGGCAAGCACATGATCTCCGACCCCGACGTCACCGTGGGCGCCTTCCTCTCGGGCGGCATCGACTCCACCGCCACCGCCACGCTGGCCAAGGAGCACAACCCGAACCTGATCGCGTTCACCACCGGGTTCGAGCGCGAGGGCTACTCCGAGGTCGACGTCGCCGCCGAGTCGGCCGCCGCGATCGGCGTGAAGCACGTGGTCCGGACGGTGACGGCGGACGAGATGATGGAGGTGCTGCCGCTCATCGTCTGGTACCTCGACGACCCGGTGGCCGACCCGGCGCTGGTCCCGCTGTGGTTCATCGCCCGCGAGGCCCGCAAGCACGTCAAGGCGGTGCTCTCCGGCGAAGGCGCGGACGAGCTGTTCGGCGGCTACACGATCTACAACGAGCCGATCTCGCTGGCGCCGTTCGAGAAGATCCCGGGTGGCATGCGGAAGCTGATCGGCAAGGTGTCGACGAAGATCCCCGAGGGCACCCGCGGCAAGGACCTGCTGCGCCGCGGCGCGCTGCCGCTGGAGGACCGCTACTACGGCAACGCCCGCAACTTCCGCGACGACCAGCTGCGCGCGGTCCTTCGCACGTATCAGGAAGGCGTCGGCTTCAAGGACGTCACCGCGCCTTGGTACGACGTCTCGCGCGGCTGGGACCCGGTGGCCCGCATGCAGCACGTCGACCTCTACACGTGGCTGCGCGGCGACATCCTGGTCAAGGCCGACAAGGTGACCATGGCGAACTCCCTGGAACTGCGGGTGCCGTTCCTGGACGCCGAGGTGTTCAAGGTCGCCGCGTCGATCCCGCTGGACCAGAAGCTCGCCCACGGGACGACGAAGTACGCGCTGCGCCAGGCGTTGGCCAAGATCATCCCGGCGCACGTGCTGAACCGCCGCAAGCTCGGCTTCCCGGTGCCGATCCGGCTGTGGCTGCGCAACGAGATGTACGACTGGGCCAAGGGCATCATCAGCGACTCGAAGACCGAGGAGCTGCTGGACAAGAAGGCGATCCTGGCGCTGCTGGAGGAGCACAAGGCGGGCCAGCTGGACCGCAGCCGCCAGCTGTGGGCGCTGATCGTGTTCATGCTGTGGCACGGCATCTTCGTCGAGCACCGGATCAAGCCCGAGATCCCGGAGCCGGTGTACCCGGTCAAGCTCTGAGAGCCCGTCGAAAAGCCGTGAAGGCCTCCTTGCCGGTCATAGATGCCGGAGATCGCAATAGCACACTTCTGAAAACCAGACA
>NZ_JBFBBQ010000109.1:0-28384 GCF_040682775.1 Amycolatopsis sp. NPDC051106
ACCCACGACGGCCGGGCCCCGGAGCATCCCTCCGGGGCCCGTCCGTCGTGGGTGCGGTCAGCGCGCGACGCCGGTGGGCCGGCCGAACCGCACGGTGCGCTCGGGGTGCATCCCGACCTCGGGTCCGGTGTGCGGCCGCGGCGTGGAGATGAGGATGTTGTAGTGGTTGGGGTGGTGGCACGCGTCGAACCCCAGCACCGTGCCGATCAGCTCGCCTTCCAGCCACACCTCGTCGCCGCGGTCGATCACCCCGGCGTCGTCGATCTCCACGAAGCCCAGGAACCCCACCCGGTCGATCCGTTCCGCCGTCACCGGGTGGTCGGTCGTGACGAGTTCGTGCACCTCCCCCTGGCGGACGCAGCGGCTGGCGAACGGCTCCAGCCGCATGCCGCGGTCGTCGCGTCGGTGCACGAGCACCTTGACCACCCGGCTGTGCACCGCGCGCTTCGGCCCGTCCTCGATCACGTGTTCTCCCTTCGGTACGCCTCGTCCACCAAGGCCAAGGCGGCCAAGCCACCGTCGGCCCACATGCCCCCGGCGACCACGGCGCGCGCGAAATCCCGGAGCACGCCCTCGTACTCGTGCCACAGCGAGCCCTTGAAGCCGTCGTGTCCGGCGAGCATGTCGGCGCGCAGTTCGCGGCCGTCGGCGAGACACGCGGTGACGTCCTTCACCTCACCCGGGTAGGACCAGTCCAGCTCCACCCGCACCCGCGCCCTCCCCCGCGCGGTGAGGACGGCGTGCCGGTCGGTCCCGGCCGCGTCCCGGCCGACGCGCGCTTCGCACAGCCGCAGCGGACCGGCGAACAGGCGTGCCACGTCGAGCGCGTTGGGGCCGTTGTCGGCCACGCAACCACCGCCGGACCGGGCGGCGTCGAGGTACCAGCGGTCGGTGCCGACGTGCTCCTCGATGCGTTCGAAGTACCGCACGGTCACCGATTCCAGTGGCCGGCCGTCCACTTCGGCCAGCAAGGCGAGGACGTTGTCGTTGTACCGCCGGTGGAACGCGGTGAACAGCGCGACATCACGCGCGCGGGCCGCCGCCGCCAGCTCGCGGCCGCGCGAAAGGTCGATGTCCAGCGGCTTCTCCACGCACACCGGCAGCCCCGCCTCGACCGCGTCGCGGCAGATCGCCGTGTGCGCGTCGTTCGGCGCGGTCACCACCACGGCGTCCACCAGGCCGGCGGCCAGCATCGCCCGGTGGCCGGAGAACGCCGGGACCGCGTGTCCGGCGCGGGCCTCGGGGCGCGGATCGCACACGGCGGCCAGGGCGAACCCGGCCAGCCGGTCGATCGCGGCGAGGTAGAAGCGGGAGATGACGCCGAGCCCGACCACGCCCAGCCGGATCACCCCGCGGCCCGCAGGGTCGACGTGCGCAGCTCGTCGTACAGGCCGGCGGGCAGCGGCACACCGTGCGTCCGCCGCCACGCCGCCCGTTCCCCTTCGTGCCAGCCCGGGTAGACGACCGGGCGGCTCGGGTCGGCCGGCGGGCAACCCAGGAGTGCGGAGAACAACGCGTCGGTGTCGTCCGCGAAGCCCGTCCGCAGCCGCGCGGGAGCGATGGCGAGCGCCATGACGCCGATGTCGTCGTCGGTGTCCCCGGCCCGCACCGGGCCCAGCGCGGCCCCGGACACCAGCGCCGACAGGGCCTCCACCACCAGTCCCAGCCCGAACCCCTTGAAGGCGCCGGTCTGCGGGGCGCTGCCCAGCCACAGCAGGTGGCCCTCGCCCCGGTCGTAGGCGGCCGGGTCGGTGACCGGCGTGCCGTCCTCGGCGGCCAGCCACCCGGCGGGGATCGGCTCGTCCGCCCGCGCCGCGGCCCGGACCCGGCCGGTGGGCACCACGGTCGTGGACATGTCCAGCACGAACGGGTGCCGGTCGCCCGCGGGGCAGGCCAGCGCCAAGGGGTTGGTGCCCAGCACCTTCGCCAGGCCACCCGGCGGCCGGGCGATGGCCTGGCCGCCGCAGTTGGACGTGACCAGGCCGAGGACGCCCCGTTCGGCGGCGCGGGCGGCGTGGAAGCCCCCGCACCCGATGTGCGTCGCACCGCGCAAGGACACCACGCCGACGCCGTACCGCTCGGCGCGCGACACGGCGAGGTCCATCGCCTGGGAGGCCGACCACAGGCCGAGGGTGCGGTGGGCGTCGGCCAGCACGCACGCTCCCAGATCGGTGAGCACCTCCATGTCGGCCACCGGATCGGCGCGACCGGACGCCAGCAGCGGCAGGTACAGCCGGGTGAGGTTGACCAAGCCGTGCGAGGTGACGCCGGTGAGGTCCCCGTGCACGAGCGCCCTGGCCGCGGTATCGGCGCGGTCGGGCGGGACGCCGCGGCCGGTGAACACCCCCGCTACGGTCGAGACCAGTTCGGGGTAGGGCACGACGACGTTCATCATCCTCCGTTGCGGGCGAAGCGCGTGACCAGCTCGCACACCACCGCCGAGAACCGGTCCAGTTCCTCGACGTCGGCGTGTTCGCCGCGCGCGTGGGCGTTGTTGGTTTCCAGCGATCCCGGCCCCAGCACGGCGGTCCGGGTTCCGGGCACGCCGGCCAGCCAGATCGCGTCACAGGTGAACCCGGGCTCGCCGGCCGGCCAGGGCGGCGCGATCCCGTCCAGGTCCGGCACGTCGTGGTCGCGCAGCGCGGGCAGGCCGCGTTTGCGCCACTCCAGCGCCGTGATCGCGGGAGCGTCGACGGCGGTGCGGTGGAACGGCTGCGTGTCCCGGAAGCGTCCGGTGAACTCCGCCAGCCCCTCCCGCAGCCCCTCCTCGAGCGCACGGGTCAGGACCGCGGCCGACTCGGCGCTTCCGTAGGACAGGTTCAGCAGCAGCTCCCCCGAGCCGTAGACGCGGTTGTGCAGCCGCCCCGTGTGCAGGCCCGCCACGCACACCCGGCCGTCCGGGACGCGCCCTGCCAGCACCAGCGCGAGGTGCTGGGCCAGGAACCCGAGCAGCACCGTCGCGTTGTGCCCGGCGTGCGGCTCGTCGTCGATCGCGTCCTCGCCGCGCACGACGACGGCCGCGGTCATGGCGGCGGTGCAGCGCGGCAGGTAGCGCAGGCCGGTGGGCTCGCAGAACACGTTGAGCGCGCCGTGGAAGCCCGCCTCCACCAGTGGCCGGGTGCCGAAGACGCCCATCGCACCGCCCTCCTCGCCGGAGACGGCCTGCACGAGCACGCTGACGTCGCGGCCCACGGCCGGATCGCGGGCCGCCTCCCGCAGGCCCGCCAGCAAGGCCACCGCAGGCCCCTTGGCGTCGATCGCGCCCCGGCCGTGGAACCGGCCGCCGTCGAAGCCCACCGGTTCGGCCGGCGCGACCGTGTCCAGGTGCACGTTGAACATCACGGCCGGCTCGGCGTGGCCCAGCCGCAGCACCAGGCTCGGCTGGCACTCCAGGAAGCCCGGATCACGCCGCGCCGCCGCACGCACGGCAGCGGGAACATCAGCCCGCCGGATCACCTCCGGCGACGCGGGACCGAGGTGCGCGGTGTACATGCCGAACGCGTGCGCGGCCTCGGCGTAGGTGTGCATCGCGTCCCACAGCCGCACTTCGCCGTCGGTTTCCAGCGGTCCCGCGGTGGGTGTGCGCAGCAGCTCCAGCAGCAGGTCGCGGTCCGGGGCGATCACCGCAGCAGCCGGGCCAGCGCCCGTCCCGCACGCACGAACGACGCCGCCGCGCCCTCGGCCAGCCGGTCCGAGCGGTGCGGCTGGAGCGCCACGTGCGGTTCCAGCGACCACGCCCCGGGGTAACCGGCCGAGCGCAGCAATCGCACGCAGTCGGGTACGCGCGCCTGGCCCGTGCCGGGATCGACGAACGTGGTGCCCCGGGCGTCTTTGACGTGCACGTGCGCCACGTGAGGCGCGATGCGCCGCAACACCTCGTAGCCGTCGTAGCCGTGGACGACGGGGTTGCCCGTGTCGAACAGCAGCCGCAGCGAAGAGCCGCTCGCGTCCAGCAGCTCCAGCATCCGGTCGGCGTCCGAAGCGGCCCACCCCGAGCAGTTCTCGTGCAGCAGCACGACACCGGCGGCCTCGGCGGTCCGGGCGAGCACCGCCACGCGGTCGAGCACCTGCGCGCGCCAGCGGGGCTCGTCCAGGCCGTCGTTGGGGTAGGACATGATCCGCACGTAAGGGGTGCCCAGGACGGCGCACCGCCGGGCCAGCACGGCGAGTTCGGCCAGGTCGTCCTCGAGCGGCGCGGTGACCGGCCGGGCCCAGCCGCCGATCCGCGACGCCACGCACACCACCCGCACGCCGTGGCCGGCCAGCGTCGAGGCCACCCGGGCGAAGTGCCGGTCGTCCAGGTCGGCGACGGCCAGCCCGTCGACGGTGCGCAGTTCGACGGCCGACCAGCCCAGCTCGGCGAGGACGGCCAGCTGGCCGGCCAGGTCCGGGGCCGCCTCGTCGGTGATGCCGGCCAGGACGGCGTCGCCGGCGTGCCGCGGGGATGCGGTCGCCGCGGCCTCAGACCGCACTGACGGCCTCCGGCACGTGACCGGCCCGGACCACCGGCTCGGCACTGATGTTCTTGGCCACCGACAGCAGCCTGGCCACGTCGCAGGCGACGGAGAAGCTTTTCGCGTGCTGGTCCCGGCTGCCCTGGAACAACCGGTATGCGTAGATCATCCACTCGGTGAGCGAGTCGTCCCGCAGGACCTGGTGCTCGCGTCGGCCGTCCACCGTCACGGTCAGCTGGGAGTAGGGGTCGTCGGAGCTGACCGCGTAGTGCCCGACCGCCGTACCGTTTTCGAAGCGCAGCACGACGCGCCGTTCCCGCACCGGGGACGTCAGATCCGACTCGATCTCCGTGCGCGTGCCGTTGGTGTGCCGCAGCCCCACCCGGGCGCCACCCATGTGGGGCACTCGCGTCTTGCCGACCACCAGGTCGGCGCCGCAGGCGTGGGTGACCCGGGCGTTGCCGGCCAGGCGCAGCGCCAAGCCCACGCCGTGCGGTAGTTCGACGTCGAACGCCGTCCGGTGCGACGTCGTGGTCAACGAGCGCCGGAACCGCGGCTTGTTCTGCACGAGCGCGATCGAGCGCGCCTCGCCCAGCCGCCCGTCCCGCGCCAGTGCCGTCAGCCGCGCGGTCAGCGAACTGGTCAGCCACGGCTCGACGACGGCGATCCGCAGTCCGTGCTGCCGGCGCAGCTCGATCACCCGGGACAGCTCATCGGTGTCGATGGCCAGCGGCTTCTCGACCACCAACTGCCGGAACCCCAGTCGCGCGAGCGCGGCGATCACCTCGGATCGGCTTTCCGGCGGCGTGCACACGTGCGCCACGGTCCGCGCCGGGTCCACCTCGGCCGCGGCGGCCGCCAGGCTCGCCCGCACGATCAGCCCCGGTCGCTCGGACGGCGTCCGCCACGGGTCGCAGCCCACGACCGGCTCGTCGCCGAACCACTGCGGCGCGGCGGCACGAGCGCCCGCGAGCACCGGGAGGTGCAGCTGCGCGCCGGCTCGTCCCAGCCCCACCAGAAGTGTCCGCACCACCGATCACCGTCCATTGTGGATTGAATATCGCCCGGGTCACCGAAAGGCCATCCGATTCGAACAAGGGGAGATTTCACGGTTCCGGCAACACTTGTCAACACCGCCTTCTCGTAGTTGACCAAGAAGAGTGAAGACAACTCGCATTGCCGGTCGCCACTTGGCCCCGAATTAGTATCACTGGAAAGTTCCGACAGCGGAGGCGAACAGTTGACCGTGCCACTATTCACCCAATCAGCGTCGTTTTCGGAATTGTGGCCCACCACGAACAGGCACATTATCGACGTGCTGGACCGCGGAAAGTACTCACATGGCCACAAGGTCGTCGAATTGGAAGCAGCGCTGGCCGCGTACACCGGCGCGAAGCACGTGGTGGGGGTGAACAGCGGCACCGACGCGCTGGTCCTCTTGCTGCGCGCGTGCGGCCTGCGCCCCGGTGACGAAGTGGTGGTGCCCGCTTTCTCGTTCATCGCCTCGGCCTCCGCCGTGGTGCTCGCGGGCGGCCGTCCGGTGTTCGCCGACATCGAGCCCGACGGCTACGGCCTGTCCCCCGCCTCACTCGCGGCCGTGGCCACCGAGCGCACCCGGTTCGCAATGCCGGTGCACCTGTTCTGCCAGCCCGCGGACATGACGGGAGTGGGCGACGCGGCCCGGCGACTGGGGCTGACCGTGGTGGAGGACAGCGCCGAGGCGATCGGGATGCGCTACGGCGGCACCCATGCGGGACTGCTCGGCGCGGGCGGGGTGCTGTCGTTCTTCCCGACCAAGACCCTGGGCGCGCTCGGCGACGCGGGCGCGGTCCTCACCGACGACCCGGTCGTCGCCGAAACCGTCGCCGCCCTGCGCCACCACGGCCGGTTCGGTCCCACCGCCGGCCACTTCCCCGCCATCAACACCACCACCGGCACGGTCGGGGTCAACAGCAAGATGGATGACCTGCAGGCCGCGGTGCTGCTGGCCAAGCTCGGCCGGCTGGAAGCGGACATCGAGCGCCGCGCCGCCCTCGCCCGGCGCTACACCGAACTGCTCACCGACGCGCCGGGGGTGCGGAAGCTGCCCTCGGTGCTGCCGCGCCGGGCCGACGTGCGCGGGGTGTTCTACGTGTACGCGGTCGAGGTCGAGCGGCGGGACGAGCTGGCCGCGCACCTGGCCGCGCGCGGCGTGGGAACCGAGACGTACTACCCGATCCCGCTGCACCTGCAGCCCTGCTTCGCCGACCTGGGCCACCGGCCCGGGGACTTTCCCCACGCCGAGGCCGCCTGCCGGCACGCGCTCGCGCTGCCGCTCTACCCCGACCTGCGGGAGGACGACGTCGCCCGGGTCTGCGACGAGATCCGCGACTTCTTCCGATCCGCGGAGGCGGCGTGAAGATCCCGTTCTTCCCGCCGGATCTCTTCGAAGACGACCGCCAGGTGCTGCTGGACGTGGTCCGGGAAGTGGCGCTCGACCCCGAGCAGCGGTTCATCCTCGGACGCCGCACCGGGCACTTCGAGACCGTCATCCGCGACGCGGTCGGAGCAGCCGACGCGGTCGCCTGCTCCAGCGGCACTTCGGCGTTGACGCTCGTACTGCGCGCCATGGGCGTGGGACCCGGTGACGAGGTCGTGGTCCCCGCCTACGGTTGTGCGCCGCTCGCGGCCGCCCCCGCACTGCTCGGCGCCACGCCGGTCTTCGCCGACGTCGACCCGGCCACGATGGTGGTCGACCCGGTCGAGGTCGAGAAGGCGGTCACCGGGCGCACCAAGGTCGTCATGCCCGCGCACGTGTTCTCCGTGATGGCCGACATGCCGACGCTGCGCGTCATCGCCGACGGCGCCGGTGCGCGGCTGCTGGAAGACTCCGCCGTCGCCCAGGGCGGCGTGCTCGGCGGCCGGGCCGCGGGCACCTGGGGCGACGCGGGCGTCTACTCGTTCGTCCAGGTCAAGACGTTCGGGATGCCCGGCGAGGGCGGCATGGTCGTGACCGGCGACCCGGAGCTGGGCCGCGTCGTGCGCATGCTGCGCAACCACGGCCAGGACGGCCGCACCCGGTTCCTGCACCACCGGATCGGCGTGAACAGCCGCTTCGACGAGATCATGGCGGCGTTCCAGCTGCGCCGCCTGCCGGGGTTGCCCGCGCGCCTGGAACGCCGGGCCCGCATCGGCGAGTACTACACCGAGCGGTTCACCGGCCTGCCGGGCGTCGTGCCACCGCCGCCCGGCCGCGACGGACGCTGCTTCTACGTGTACTCCCTGCTCGCCGAGCACCGCGACGCGCTGCACGACCACCTCGCCGCCCGTGGCATCGGCTCGCACGTGTACTACCGCTCCCCCTTGCCTCGCCAAGCGGCGTTCCGCACCACCGGCCGCGACTGGCCGGCGGCCGAACGCGCCTGCTCGCGGCAGCTCGCCATCCCGATCCACCCCCACCTGACCGACGCGCAAGTCGAGCACATCGCCGACGAAGTGTGCCGGTTCGCCCGCAGTTGAAACGGAGACCCCATGCCGCACACCACCCCCGCTCCCACCGCCGACGCCGTCGCCCTGGAGTGGCACCGCCGGGCCGCGCGCCCCGGCCTGACGCGCGTCATGCGCGCGTCCCAGCCCGCCGGCCTCGCCGGGACCACCACCGAACGCACCCGCGCGATCCTCACCGAGCACCTCCGGGCGATCGCGCCTCGCACCGCGCTCGAGATCGGCTGCGGCATGGGCCGGCTCACCCCCACCATCGCCGCGCACGCCCGTGACGTGCTGGCCGTGGACCTGACGCCCCGGATGCTCGACCTCGCCCGCGCCGAGTGCGCCGGCCTGCCGCACGTGCGGTTCGCGCACGCCGCCGTCCAGCGGCTGCCGGTACCCGGAGAGCCGTTCGACGTCGCTGTGTGCGTGTGGGTCCTCATGCACGTGCTCGGCGACGACGACCTCGCCGAAGCGTGCCGCCGCATCGCCGCCTCCGCCCGGCACCTGGTGCTCGTGGAGTACGAGCACGCCGACATCCCGGTCGGCGAGTACTCGCGGCTGCGCGACCTGGACGCCTACCTCGAGCTGCTGCCGGGGGCCCGGCTGGTCGAGCGGCGCGACGTGTTCTACGGCGGCGACCGGTCCTTCGCCGCCCTGATCGCCCTGGAGGGGCACCGGTGACCACCTCGATCACCTCCACGACCACCCGCGCCTACGTCCGGCTGGCCAAGCTCGACATCGTCGACTACTACCTCGGTGTCCTGGTCGTCGGGACGCTGCTGCCCGCCGCGCTGCGCTTCGACGGCGGTGTGCTCGCCACCGGCGGGCTGTTCCTGCTCGGCGAGGTGTTCGTCATCGCCGCGATGGTGGCCCTGGACGACCTCACCGGCTTCCGCGACGGCAGCGACGTCGCCAACTACGCCCCCGACGACCGCAAGCGCCGCCGCTACCGCAAGCCGCTCGTCGCCGGGACGCTGACCGAGGACCAGGTGCTGCGGTTCGCGTGGGTCACCGGGATCATCGGGGCGCTGCTGTGGATCGCGGCGATGGTCACCGCACCGCACACTCCCTTGTGGACAGTTGCGCTGATCGCGGTCACCTACTTCTTTTCCGTGCAGTACTCCTGGGGCGTCAAGCTCAGCTACCACGGGTTCCAGGAGTTCTTCATCGCCGCCCTGGGCTGGGCGCTCGTGCTGGCGCCCTACGGGCTGGCCGTGGGCTCGCTCGACGGCAACGTCGTCGTGCAGGCGCTGGTGTTCGGCCTGGGACCGCTGCTGTTCGGCGTCTACTCCAACACCAACGACATCAAGGGCGACCGCCGGGTGGGCCGGCCCACCGTCGCCGCGCTCACCTCGCCGCGCGGGAACATGCGCTTCATCTTCGCCGTCACGGCCGTGGAGGCCGCGCTGATCGTCTGCGGGCCGTGGCTGGGCACCGTGTGGTGGTTCCCGGTGGCCCTGCTGCCGACGCTCCTGCTGCGTGCCTGGCAGCTGCACCTCGCCTTCGGCCAAGGCGACATCCTGCGCGCCCGCCTCCTGGGCATCCGCATCCACCGCGTCACCGTGATGGCGCTGGTCGTGGTGAACCTGCTGTGACCGCCGAAGAGGACGTCGTCGTCATCGGGGCCGGCATCGCCGGGCTGGCCGCCGCGCACACGCTGCGCCTCGCCGGCCGCTCGGTGCGCGTGCTGGAGGCCGCCGACGCCGTGGGCGGCCGGATGCGGACCCTGCGCACCGGCGGGTTCCTCGTCGACACCGGCGCCGAGCAGGTGCCCGAACGGGGCTACCCCGCCACGTGGGAGCTGCTCGGGCAGCTGGGTGTGGACCGGGCCGCCGTTCCCCGCATCGGCCGCCACCTCGCCGTGTGGCGCGGCGGCCGCGCGCGGCCGGGACTCGCCCACCCCCGCGGCCTGCTCACCGGGGCCGGTCTCGGCCCGCGCGCCCGGCTGGACCTGCTGCGGGTGCTGCGCGTGCGACCGGACTTCGACCACCCGGAACGCGCGGTTCTCGGCACGGTCACCGAGTTCGCCGGGGCCTTCCACCCCGACGTGCTGGACTACCTGTGCCAGCCGGTCGTGTCCGGGTTCTTCGGCTGGCGGCCCGAGCGTTCGGCCGCGGCGCCGCTGCTCGCGCTGCTGGCCGCCGCCGGACCGGCGAACACCTGGCGCACCTACCGCGACGGCATGGACACCTTCGCGCGCGCCCTGGCCCGGTCCCTGGACGTCACCACCGGTGTCCGGGTCGACGGCGTGGTGCCGGAGTCCGGATCGGTCGTGGTGCTCTGCGGCGACGACCGGATCCGCGCGCGGCAGGTCGTGCTCGCCGTGCCCGCACCGGTGGCCCGCGTCCTGCACCTCGACGCCCCCGACCGGGACGCGGAGTTCCTCGCCGCCGCCACGTTCGCCCCGGTGGTCAAGGCGCACTTCATGCTGCCGACCCGCCCGGCATCGCGTTCTTACGCGATCGTCGTCCCCGCCGCCGAGGACCGGGTGGTGTCCACGCTCATCCTCGACCACGTCAAGCACCCGGGGCGGGCACCCGCCGGACGGGGCCTGGTCACCGTGCTGGCGAATCCCACCGTCACTCCCGACCTGCTCGACGCGACCGACGCCGAGGTGGCCGACGTCCTGTCCGGCGCGGGCATGCGGTTCCTCCCCGCGCTTCGCACGGCCACCGGCGCCGTGGTCACGCGCTTCCGCCACGCCCTGCCCGAAGCCACCCCGCGCGCGTTGGCCCTGCGCGCCACCTTCTCCACGCGGCCCGTCTCCGCGGTCGAGTACGCCGGCGACTGGACCGGGCTCGTGCCGTGCAGCGAGGCGGCCGTGCGCTCCGGACAGCGCGCCGCCGCCCGGCTGCTCTCCACCCACCCCGCCAGGAGGGAACCCGTATGAGACCCCACAACATGGGCACCCTGTTCGACGAGGTCGCCGCGCGCCGCACGCACACGACCGTCGTGCTCGACCGGCCCTTCGACATCGCGCCCGGCCGGGGCACCGAGTTCACGGTGCCCCAGCTGGCCGGCCTCGTGGAAGAGGTCGCGGGCTGGCTGCACGCCGCCGGGGCCCGCCCGGGAGAGCGGGTCGCGGTGGTCAAACGCAACCACTACGACTACGACCTGCTCGCCTGCGCGGCGATCCGGCTCGGCGCCGTACCCGCCCTGCTTTCGGGCGAGCTGTCCGGCGACGTCCTGGAAACGCTGCTCGAGCGCCTGGAGCCGGCGGTCCTCGTCACCGACCGGCCCGTCCCGGCGCACCACGCCCGCCGCGTGCTGTCCCTGGCCACCCCCGGCGCGGGTGAACTCGCGCTCGACGACGTGCGGGGCACCCGAGCCCCCGCGCCCCGGCGCCGGCCCGACGACGACCCGCTGGTGATCAACCACACCTCCGGCACCACGGGCACCCCCAAGCTGGTCGTCCACACCACGCGCACCATCATCGACCGGCTCGCCCGGTTCGAGGCGCTGCGGGTCCCGGTCGTGGGCACCCGCCGCGACGACGTCGTCGCCAACGCCTCCTCCTACGCCCACGGCCGCCCCTTCTGCTGGACCGGCAGCGTGTTCTGCCTCGCCCCGCGCAAGATCGTGCTGCTGTCGGACCCCGCCTCGGCACGGGAAGTGCTCGGCGCCCACCCGCCCACCACCATCGAGGCCCTGCCCGCCGCCTACGTGCGGTGGCGCCCCCTGGCGCGCGAGGCGGGCAACCCCTTCCGCGACGTACGCCTGTTCGTCAGCACCTACGACGCCGTGCACCCGCCCGTCGTGCGCACCATGCTCCACGCGTCGCGCCGCCGCCGTCCACTGTGGATGCAGGGCTGGGGGCAGACCGAAACCGGGCCGCTGACCTTCCGCTTCCTCACCCGCGCCGCCGTCGACCGCGCCACCCACGCCCGCCACCTCGGCCGCCCGCTGCCGGGCCGGGCGAAGCTCGCGGTCGTGGACGCCGAGACGTTCCGGCCGGTGCGCCGCGGACGGCCGGGACTCGTGCTGGCCCGGACCAAGGCCCTCTGCGCCGGGTACGTGGGCGAGCAGGACCGCTGGCAGGACAAGAACAGCGACGGCTGGTGGAACACCGGAGACCTCGGCGTGCGCACCCGGACCGGAGCCGTGCTGCTGCTCGACCGCGAGGTCGACACCGTGCCCGGCCTGAGCTGCCTGCAGACCGAGGACGTGCTCGAGAACCGGCTGCCCGAGGTGGTCGAGTGCGTCGTCGTGGGCACCCCGGGCCGCCCGCCCGTCCCGGTCGTCGTCACCGCCGACGGGCACCTCGACCCGCGGCGCTGGCGGGCCGCCGTCGCCGGGCTGCCGCCCCTGGCACCCCCGCGCATCGTCACCTGGGACGACCTCCCGCGCACCGGCACCGGCAAGGTGCGCCGCCTCGAACTGCTCACCCGCATCGCCGGGCACACCGTCACCCACGGCACCGGAAGGTGGACATGACCACGATCCACGAGGGCTACGCCTTCGACAACCACAGCGTGCACGCCACCGAGCAGCACCGCTGCCTGGCCGCCGCCTACGACCCCACGACGCTCGCGCGGCTGGAGCGCACCGGCGTCGGACCGGGGTGGCGGTGCCTGGAGGTCGGTGCCGGCGGCGGCAGCGTCGCGCACTGGCTCGCCGATCGCGGCGCGTCGGTCGTGGCC
Source organism: Amycolatopsis sp. NPDC051106 (assembly GCF_040682775.1). Classification (NCBI taxonomy): domain Bacteria; kingdom Bacillati; phylum Actinomycetota; class Actinomycetes; order Pseudonocardiales; family Pseudonocardiaceae; genus Amycolatopsis; species Amycolatopsis sp. NPDC051106. The sequence goes on from NZ_JBFBBQ010000109.1 coordinate 12,563, forward strand.
ACCGACGTCAAGCCCGAGCGCGTCCCGCCCGCCGAGGGGCTGACCGTACTGCGGCACGACGTCGTTCACGACCCGCTACCCGAGGCCGAGTTCGACCTCGTCCACGCCCGTCTCGTGCTGCTGCACCTGCCCGAGCGCGAACAGGTGCTGCGCAAGCTCGTGCGCGCCCTCAAGCCGCGCGGCCTGCTGCAGCTGGACGAGTTCGACGTCGGCTACGGACCGGTGCTGCTCGCCGCCGACGCCGGACACGCCGCCGCCTACGAGGAGTTCCTGGCCGCCAAGGAGCGCATGTTCGACGCGGCGGGCGCGGACTGCCGCTGGGGCCGCCGCGTCGCCGCCTCGATGGTCGCCGCCGGCCTGGTGGAGGTGGACCCGGTACCGGTGGTGCAGCAGTGGACCGCGGACTCCCCCGGACTGCGCCTGCTGGTCCACCACACCCATCACCTGCGCGAAAAGCTGCTCGCCGTGGGCGCCACCGACACCGGCCTGCGGACCGCCCGCGCCGCGATGACGCACCCCGCGTTCCGCGCCACGTCCTGCGTCTTCTACACCGTCCAAGGCCGGCGCCCGGCATGACCGCGGTCGATGCGCCGAGCTGGAACGGACCCGTCGACCTCCCGCTGCGTGGCGAACCCGACGTGCAGGCGGCGTGCGGGCTGATGCACGTCCACGGCCGCCGGCTCGGCCGTCCCGCGCCGCTCGGGCTGGACTACGCCCGCGCCGTCGCCGTCGAACTGTCCGCGATCGGGGTGCTCGCCGTCGAACTGGGGCGCACCCGCGGCATTCCGCTCGCCGGGCACACCACTTCCGTCGCGCAGGCCGCGCTGCTCGCGGTCTCGCAGTACCTGGCGGCCGCGACCGCCGACGAGCCCGACGAGTGGCACCCCGGCGCGGGGCCGCCGTTCCGGTCGTCCGACGGCGTGGTGTTCGAGGTGGAGGCGCTGGATCCCGTTCCGTGGCAACGGTTCTGGGCCGAGCTGGGTGTTCCGGCCCGGGCCGTCGAACGAGGTTGGCGCCCCTTCCTGCACCGCTTCGCCACCGCCACCTGCCCGCTGCCGCCCGAGTTCGCCGCCTCCGCGGCCCGCTTCCCGCTCGCGGTCCTGGAGACCACCGCCCGACGGGTCGGCATGACCCTGGTCGTCCGGACGGAGCGGGTGCTGGACAGCCTGCCCGCCTACCGGATCTCCCCGCGCGGGAACGCCCGACCCGAGGCCCCCTCGGCCGGGGAGCTGCCGCTGTCCGGCATCGTCGTGCTGGAATCGTGCCGGCGCGTGCAGGGACCGCTGGCCGGGCACCTGCTGGGGATGCTCGGGGCGACGGTGGTGCGCATCGAGCCGCCCGGCGGCGACCCGCTGCGCTGGGTCCCGCCGATGGCCGGGGACACCTCCGCCCGGTTCCTCGCCCTCAACCGGGGCAAGGCGGTGGTCGAGATCGACCTGCGCACCGGGCGGGACGAGGTGCTCGACCTCGCCGCGTCGGCGGACGTCTTCGTGCACAACTGGGCGCCGGGCAAAGCGGCCCGCTGGGGCCTGCGAGCCGAAGACTTCCCGGCCGGCTTGGTGTACGCGCACGCGTCGGGCTGGGGCGACGAGCTCGGTCCCGAGCCGCCGCTGGGCACCGACTTCGTCGTCCAGGCCCACGCGGGGGTGCCCGCCTCGCTCATGACGGTCGTGGACGTGTTCGGTGGTGTGGTCGCCGCCCACGCCGTGGTGGACGCGCTGCTGCGCCGCGAACGGACCGGGCGCGGCCAGACTGTGGCGTCGTCGCTGCTGTCCGCCGCCTCGCGCCTCAACGCGCTCACCCGGCACCGTGACATGTCCGCGCCGACCGTACCGGTGTGCACCGACCTCGCGGCGCTGGGCCGCGACCCGCGGTTCGCGCGGGCCCTCGTCCGGGAGCGGTGCGTGCTGCCGGGTTCGCCCTGGGAGTTCTTCCGATGACGTGGGTCTCGCGCAACGGGATCGTGCTCACCGATCGGGTGCCGGCCGCGGCGCGGCGCGCCTGGGTCCGCGCCGGGCACTGCCCCGGCCGGGACCTGCACTCACTGCTGCGCGACCGGGTCGGCCGCCATCCCGACCGGGTCGCCGTCGTCGACGACCGCGGGCAACTCACCTACGCCGAGCTGGCCGAGCAGGTGCGGGGACTGGCAGGCGCGCTGGCGGCCCGGCCGGGCGACATCGTCGGCGTCCGCGTGCCCAACGGCCGCGACGCCGTGATCGCGGAGCTCGCCGTGGCCGCGTGCGGCGCGGTCGCCCTGCCGTTCACGGGAGGACGGGCCGACGCGCTGAACCTGCTGGGCCGGGCCCGCGCCGCGTGGCTGATCACCGACGACGACCTGCCGTGGCCGACGGTGTCACCCCGCGCCCGGGGCGAGGGGTGGGAACCGGTCACCGTGGACCCGGAGTCTCCGGCGAGACTGCTGGTTTCGTCGGGTTCGGAAGCGGAGCCGAAGCTCGTCGCCTACTCCCACAACGCTTTCGCCGGCGGCCGCGGCAACTACGTGCGTGCCGTGCATCGCGGCACCCCGGTGTGGCGAGACCTCGTGCTCGTGCCGCTGTCTTCGGCCTACGGGTCGTTCGGGGCCACCATCACCCTGTGCCGCTTCGGCGGGACACTGCTGCTGCGTCCGCGGTTCGACGCCTTGGACGCGCTTCGAACCGTCGCCGAGCACCGGCCCACGCACGTGTTCGGCGTGCCCACCATGCTGCGCCGCCTCGCCGAACACGCGGCGGACTTCGACACCTCGTCGCTGCGGGCCGTCGTGTCCAGCGGTGACGTGCTGCCGGCGGACACGCTGCGGCGGTGCCGCGAGGTGTTCGGCGTCGACGTGGTCAACGTCTACGGCTCCTCCGACGGGGTCAACTGCCACACCACCACGCCCGAGCACGGGGTGGGCCGTCCCGACCCGGCCGTGACCGCCATCCGGATCGTGGCCGGCGAGATCTGCGCCCTGGGGCCGATGACCCCGCTCGACCACGTCGGCGACGGGCCACCCCGGCTGCCCGGCGGCTGGGTCCGCACCGGCGACCGGGGCAGCTTCGACCCCGACGGCACGCTGCACGTCCTGCGGCGCATCAAGCGCGTCGTCATCCGCGGCGGCTACACCATCAGCCCCGCCGAAGTCGAGTCCGCGCTGACCGGCCATCCCGCCGTCGCCGACGCGGCGTGCGTACCCGTGCCCGACCGCGACCTCGGCGAGCGGCTGTGCGCGTGCGTCACCGTCCGCGCCGGCCACCCGGTGCCCGACCTCACTGCGCTGACCACGTTCCTGCGCACCGACGGCGGCATCAGCCCGCCCAAACTCCCCGAACGCCTGCTCGTCCTCGCCCGGCTTCCCCTGAGCCACACCGGAAAGGTCTGCCTGCGCACGCTCGCCGACCTCGCCACCGCACACCACGGAGAACGATGACCGCCCTCGACCCGCAGGCCGGCCGCGGCTACTCAGCCTTGATCGGCCTCTCCACGGCCGTCGACGCCGACACCCACCTCCCGCGAGGTCTGCTCGAACTCGTCCGCCCGCATTTTCGGCACCTATGCCCGGCTCCGCGAAGGCGAGTCGTTCGTGCTGGTGAACAACCACGATCCGAAGCCGTTGCGCCGCGAGTTCGACACCGCTTTCCCAGGCCAGTACGCGTGGGACTACCTCGAACAGGGCCCGGCGCGGTGGCGGGTCCGCATCGGCCGCCCCGCTGCTAAGCGATAGCGGCGACAGAAAGGCTGCGGAGGCGCACCATGACCGACTCCAGCACGACGGCACGTTCCGACCGGCCGAGCATTCTCTCGTGCAACTCGCTCCGTGGCAGCACATCGACGTGCATGCCGAACCCCGACCTCGATGTCCTCATCGTCGTCATGGACGGAACCGGCGACCTACGCGCGGAGAATCTGACGATGCGCTTGGCCGCCGGCCTGGTTGCGTGGCTGCCGCGGGGTTCGAGCCGCAGCCTCGCAGCCGGGGCCCGGGGCTTGGCCTACATCAGCGTGCACCGGCGCCGTCCGGGCATGCAGATAGGCCTCAAGCCGCCGGCGACAGCGATGATCCCCCCGTGGATTGACGGGCGTGCCATCCTCTGTGGGCTCACCGTCCGAGCCGCAATTCCGGCGGACAGCAACGGAGAGGCAACCAGTCCCCCACCGACCACCGTCTCCGGTCACCGCACCAAGGCACGACGCGGTCAGTGCCGAACGGCGCGCCCCGACGCGTACCGAGCCGACAACCTGGCCAGGGCCACTGCCGCGACCAGCAATCCGAAGTCCCGCAACGCGACGTCGTAGAAGCCCGGGATCGTCACGGCGACGCCCGCGACGATCTCGACCACGCCGACGACGTACATCGCCTGCTGGGCGGTCCCGGGCAGGGTCCCGTCGATCCATGGCGCGAGGTAACCCGGCCAATCGGTGAGCAGGTTCGCGAACTTGTCGAGGCCGAACAGGACCGGCGCCACCGTGAACACCGTCCGGAGCAGCAAGAACGCCTGGTAGCCGGGCTGATGCAGCGCGGCGCGGTCGATCAGGCCCGGTGGGACGTCGCTTCGTTGCGGGCAGTGACCTGACCGGCCGGGTGGCTAGCAGCAGAGGTCGACTGCGCGAGAGCTACCACGAGCTCGAGCACCAGAAGAAGACCTCACTCGCGGCGATCGCCCAGCTCGACGACGCAGCCGCCACCCCGATGGCGCCCGATCCGAACTGCTGGAGGCCCACCCGGGAGTCGAACCCGGACCGTCCGGCTTTGCAGGCCGGCGCACGACCGTCGTGAAGCAGGCCGAAGTACCCCGTGGAAGACGAGGGTGTCGAACCCTCCCCGGTGATCGTGCAAGGATCGCCTGCGCTCCGGCGCGTCTCCCGAACCATCCTCCGCATTTCTCGTACCCCCGCCAGGATTCGAACCTGGACTGGACGCGTTCTGAGCGCGTTGCCTCTTCCGTTGGGCTACAGGGGCGAAAACAATGAGCACCGGCGCGCCGATAAAACCACAACAAAAAGCCGCCCGGTCCGGTTTCCCGAAGGGCGGCTCCTGACCTGACGGTTGCCCGTCACGGCGGGGAGCCGGCACCACCCGGCAGGCAGGCGAGCCACGCGCACGACAGGCACACGACGGTTTCCCGCCGCCGCGCCACCCGCACCCACGTGCTCGTCATGACTTTCTCCCACTGAAGTTCCGAGGTGATGTGCATTCATCATGCACCCACCCCGCAGCACCGTCAATCAGTTATCCGGCCACATTCACACCACGCCGCTGGAAACCACCCGCTCCACGAATCGCTCCGCGACTTCGCGCAGTTTCACGTTCTCGCGCTGCGACTGCTCGACCAAGAGCGCGAACGCGTCGTCGGCTCTGATCCGGCGGATCGCCATCAGCATGCCCTTCGCCTGGTCGATCACCGCGCGCGAGGTCAGCGCCGTCCGCAGGTGCTCGGCCGTCTCGCGGGCCTCGACGTACCGGTGGTACACGCGGAACACCGCTTCCACCGCGGCTGTGTACAGCTCGAGCACTTGGGCTTCGATCGCCTCGAAGCCGTCGTCCTGGCGGCCGTAGCAGTTGATCGCGCCCGAATACTGCTCGTCGGCCACCAGCGGCGCGGCGAGGAAGCTTTCGAAGCCCGCTTCCCGGGCTCCGGTCGCGAACGGCGGCCAGCGCCCGGCCGCGCCGGTCACCGACGTGCGGACGATCTTGCCGCTGCGGACCGCCTCCAGGCACGGGCCATCGCCGAGGCGGTACTGGTCGCCGTCGAGCTCGCCGACGACGGTGGCGGTCGAGGACGCCGTGTGCGGTACGCCGCCGCTGACCAGCGTGATCGACGCTTCGTCCACGCCCGGGACGGCGTGGCACACCTGCCGGCACACGTGCCGCAGCAGGATCGGGAGGTCGTCCTCCTGCCGTAGCACCGCGGTCAGCGCTTCGAGGGCCCCGGTGACGTCGTCGAGCACCGGTGCGGCCGTCGTGGTGGTGGGTTCCGGCCGTTCCATGTCCGCTCCTCCCGCTGGACGCCGAACGGGTCGGGTACCCACTCCGCGCCCTCCCATGTCCCGGCACGGACGTTTGACGACGGCCCCGGCTTGGTAATCCGTCGCCATGGCGACGGAAGAGGCGGCTGAGCTGCCGCTGGACGGCGAGCTGGCGAGGGTCGCCGCGCGGATGTCGGGACTGCTGCTCTCGCGCGAGAGCGTCGATTCGGTGCTCGAGCTGATCGTCACCCTCGCGGGGATGACCATCACCACCGCGGTGGGCGCCGGGGTGACGCTCGTCGACGACGAGGGCCACCCCGCCACGACCAGCGCGTCCGACCCCCGGGTGCGCGACGCGGACGCCCAGCAGTACCAGCTCGGCGAAGGACCCTGCCTGGCGGCGATCGCGGCCGGTGCGCCGAAGCGGATCGACGACGTCGCCACCGAACGGCGCTGGCCCCGCTGGTGCGCCGCGGCCGGTGACGCGGGCCTGCGGTCGGTGCTCAGCACGCCGCTCGTCACCGAAGACGGCTGCTTGGGCGCCATCAAGATCTACGCGACCGCCGCCGGCGCGTTCAGCCTCGCCGACGAAGCGACGCTCGGGACGTTCGCCGGCCGGGCCGCCGTCCTCGTCGCCAACGCCCGCGCGTACGAGCGGGCGAGCCGCTTCAGCGAGCGGTTCAAGGACACCCTCCGCGAGCGTGACGCGGTCACCATGGCGAAGGGGTTCCTGATGGGCCGCGACGGCCTCGACGAGGACGCCGCGTTCGACCGGCTGCTGGGGCTGGCGCGCGCCGGCGCCCGCAGCCCGGCCGAGGCCGCCGCCGATCTGCTCTCCCCCGCGCCCCGGGGAGAGTGAGCCGCCGATGCGCTACCTGCCCGCGGACGAACAGCAGCGGCTGCTCGCCGCCTGCTACGAGCGGAGCCGGCTGACGCCCGAACAGCTGTGGATGCGCTACTTCGGGCTCGGCGGCGGCCAGAGCCTGCTGGAGCTGGACGCCTACCTCAACGGGCTCACCACGCTGCCCCGGGTCGACCGCGACATGCTGGCCCACGCCGTCAACGAGCGGCTCGACGAGCTGGCCGGGCCGTCGCGCGCGCCCTACAGCCATTCGTTCCGCGACGGGAAGCCGTTGCACGGCCCGCTGAAGGCGCTCGTGGACCTGCTGGAGGGCGCTCACCGCGCGCCGCCCGAGCGGCTGCCCGCCGTCGTCGCCGAAGCCGGCCGCGCGCTCGACCTGCGGATCGGCATCTACCTCGCCGACTACGACCAGCGGACGCTGGTGCCGCTGCGCGCGGAGGCCGCCGCGGAGCTGGACATCGAGACGAGCGTCGCCGGGGACGTCTTCCGCCGCGCGGAGACCGTCGTGACGCGGGACGGGCCCGCCCCCACGCTGTGGACGGTGCTGCTCGACGGCGTCGAACGGCTCGGGGTGCTGGAGATCGTGCCCACCGACGACGCCGACCTGGACGACCCGATGCTGCGGGAACAGTGCCACTGGCTGGCGACTCTGCTCGGCCACCTCGTGACGATCACGACCCAGTACGGCGACGGCCTCGACGTGCGGCGACGGCGGCAGCACCGCGCGACCCCCGCCGAGCTGCTGTGGCAGAGCTTGCCGCCGCTGACCGGCGCGACCGACTGCGTCATCGTCGGCGCGAGCGTCCAGCCGGCGTACGACCTGCGCGGGGTGGTGTTCGACTACGCGCTCTCGGAACGGCGGGCGCGGCTGGCGATGTTCGACGCGGGCACGCGCACGGACGGCGCCGGCTACGCGGTGGTGAACGCCCTCGCCGCCTACCGCGCCGCCCGGCGCGACGGGGCTTCGCTCGGGGAGCAGTACACCGCCGTCGGCCGGGAGCTCGCGGGCTCGGAACCGGTCGTCACCGGGGTGCTCGCGGAGCTGGACCTGCGGACCGGCACGCTGCGCTGGCTGACCGCCGGCCACCACCCCGCACCGCTGATCGTCCGCGACGGCCGGGCGCTGGCGGAGTCTGAGGCCGGCCCGGCCGGGGCCACCGCGGGCGAGCGGCCGCGGGCCGTGGAGGTGCGGCTGCGACCCGGTGACGTGCTCGCGCTGTACTCGCACGGCCTGACCGGGACCACCGACCGGGCCGGGACGCCGTTCAGCCGGGAGCGGGTGGCCGGCTACCTCGCGGAGGAACGGCTGCCGCCGGAGGCCGCGCGCCTGCTGACCCGTGCGGTCGCCGATCACGGCGCGGGCGAGCCGCGCTCGGACGCCGGCGTCCTGGTCGCCCGCTGGGTACCGCGCTGAGCGCTCGCTCAGCAGGCGGCGTTCTGCATCCCCGCGGACAGCAGCTCCCGCAGCGCGTCCGACAGCGAAGCGAACATCGGGACCACCGCGGCGAGGCCCGTGATCCGGAACAGCCGCGCCAGGGTCCGGCTGTTCGCCACGACGACCAGCCGCCCGCCCTCTTCGCCCGCGAGCTCCGCGGCCGCCGCCAGTGCGCGGGCGCCGGCCAGCCCGAGGAACGCCACCTGCGACAGGTCGACGATCGTCGTTCCCGGTGGGGACGCCGTCAGCTCGCGCCGCAGGATCGGCAGGGTCAGGGTGTCGATCTCGCCGGCGAAGGTCAGCACCAGCAGACCGGGGCGGTACTGGGTCCGGCGCGCCGTGAGCGGCGCGGACCGCGTGGGGACCGGGAACGTGGGGGACACGGGTTCGGCAGGCCTTCCGCGCCGGCGTGGGCCGGCGACGCAGAGGGGTGATCAAGGTCGGGATCTTGGTACCCAAACCGCCGGAACGGAAACGCCCTCTTTCCCGGTGGACGCGGCCGGGCATCCGGTGAAGACCCGCCGATCGCCCGCGACCCGAACGGGCGGTTTGCTCCCGAGCCGCACCGGGGTAACCGATCTTCACCAACCGAGGAGGCGCCATGGACCGGCGGTACCGGTGATGTTCAGCGAAGTCGTGGTGGTCGGGCAGATCGCCCGTGACCTGGTCGTCGAGGTCCCGGATGCGCCCGGCGCCGACTCGTCGGCACCGGTGAAGCACCGGAAGGAGATGCTCGGCGGGAAGGGCGCCAACCAGGCCGTGGCGCTGAGCCAGCTCGGGGTGGCGGTGTCGCTGGTCGGCGTCGTCGGGCAGGACGCCGTCGGCGACGCGCTGCGCGCCCGTGCCCGCGCCGACCGAATCGGCACCTCGCACGTGGTCCGCCGGCCGGACACGGAGACGGCGCTGCTCATCGACGTGGTCGACAAGCACGGCCGCCGCCGCTACCTCGAGCACGTCCCGGACGCGACGCTGGTGACCGAGACCGACGTGTTCGCCGCGTCCGCCCCGATCTCGGCCGCCGGATCCCTCATCGTCCAGCTGCAGCAGCCGGCCCCGGCGGCGCTGCTGGCGGCCCGGCTCGCGCACACGGCGGGCACGCGGGTCGTGCTGGACGGCGCGCCCCAAGACGACGCTCTCACGACGGATTTGCTCGCCCTCGCCGACGTCGTCCGCGCCGACGGCCACGAAGCCGAACTGCTCACCGGACAGCCGGTGGACGACGTCGCCTCCGCGGCGCGCGCCGCGGCGGACCTCCAGCGTCGCGGACCGTCGCTGGTCGTGCTCGAGGTGGCCGGACAGGGGAACCTGTTCGCCGGGCCCGCGGAGTCGTTGTTCGTGCCGCACGTCGAGACCGAAGTGGTCGATCCGACCGGGGCCGGGGACGCGCTGGTCGCGACGCTGACCGCGGCGCTCACCCGCCGCCGCCCGCTGGAGACGGCGGCGTGCCTGGCGGTCGCGGCGGCCGCGGCGACGACCGAGCACGCGGGCGGACGGCCCCACCTGTCCGGCCCGGTCCTGGACCGGCTGCAGCCCCGGCACCTCGAGACCGTCCACGCCTGAGCGCGGTGCCGTGGGTGACGCACGCCCGGCATCCGGCCGCCTCCGCTTGCAGTGAATGACTCATTCCTGGCGTCCGGCGCAAGGAATGAGTCATTCACTGCGTCGCGAACCGGCCCGCTACAGGCCCGGTAGCTTCTGCTCGACCCCGAGCAGCTTCGCGAACGGGTCACCGTGCTCGGCCAGCCGGGCGGGGACGTCCCGGATCGTCCACCGGTCCGGGGTGAGGCCGTCGTCGTCGAGTTCCTCCCACTCCAGCGGCACCGATACCGGCGCCCCGGGTCGCGGGCGCACGCTGTAGGGCGCGACCAGCGTCTTGTTGAGCACGTTCTGCGTGTAGTCGAGCCGGGCGCGGCCGCGGCGCTTGTCCTTCGCCCACGCCCAGCTGACCAGGTCCGGCAGGACCCGCCCGATCGTCTTCGACACCGTCTCCGCCCACGCCCGGGTCTGCTCGAACGTGCAGTGCGGCGCGATCGGGACCCACACCTGGATCCCGCGCTGGCCGGTCACCTTCGGCCGCCCGGTCAGGCCGAGGTGCTCGAGCGCTGTGCGGTGCAGCCGCGCCAGTTCCAGGACTTCCGCGAACGACGTCTCCGGGCCCGGGTCGATGTCGAACAGCACCCAGGTCGGATGGTCGACATCCGCGGCGCACGAGGTCCAGGCGTGCAGTTCGAGCGCGCCGTAGTTCGCCAGCCACGCCAGCGTGGCGACGCTGTCGGCCACGACGTACCGCTGGCTCTCCCCCGCCTCGGCGCGCTCGTTGCGCCACGTCGTCAGCCAGCCGGGCGCGTGCTTCGGCACTTCCTTCTGCCAGAAGCCCGGTTCGGTGACACCTTGCGGAAAGCGGTTCGTGTTGAGGGGCCGGCCCGCCAGGTACGGCAGCATGACCGGGCCGACCGTGACGTAGTAGCGGATCAGGTCGCGCTTCGTCACCGGCTCGCCGGTGCCCGCCGCCGGGAAGAGGACCTTGTCGAGGTTGGTCAGGGCCAGCTCCCGCCCCGCGACCGTCCACTTGCCCTTGGCGCCCAGGGCGTCGAGGGCCGCCAGCTCGTCGTCGGTCGCCGCGGCGAAACCGACCGCCTCCTCGGCCTCCGCGGCGGGCCGGTCGCCGTGCCACAGCGCACCGGGCGCGGCCGCGACCTCGTCGTTCGTGCGGCCGCTCTTCACCGAGCGCGGGTGGTCCTCGGCGTCCCAGCCGGGCTCGGCGTGGTCGTCGTCCTTGTGCAGGAGGAACCACTGGTCCTTCTCCCCGCGGTTCGTGCGCACGAGGACGAACCGCCCGGCGAGCTTCTCGCCCTCGAGGTCGAAGTGCAGCGTGCCGTCCTCGATCGCGCGCGCCGGATCGGCGTCGACCGGCCGCCACACCCCGCGGTCCCAGACGATGACGTCCCCACCGCCGTACTCCCCGTGCGGGATCACGCCTTCGAAGCCGGCGTACTCGATCGGGTGGTCTTCGACGTGCACGGCCAGCCGGCGGGCCTTGGGGTCGAGCGTCGGCCCCTTCGGCACCGCCCAGCTGACCAGGACGCCGTCGAGCTCGAGCCGGAAGTCGTAGTGCAGCCGGCGGGCGCGGTGCCGCTGCACCACGAACCGGTGCCCGCCCGGCGCGCCCGGCTCCCCGCCGGCCGGCTCGGCGGTCCGCCGGAAGTCGCGCATCTCCTGGTAACGCCGCAGTTTGCGGCCCGGCACGTCAGCCATGACGACGGGGTACCCCGTTCACTCCGGCGACGACCACGGCGGATTCCGCTCCGCCAGCTTCCGGTACTCGTCCACCTCCTGCGGGGTCGGGTCGAGCCCGGCCGCCTCGGCGAACTCCTCCGGGTCCGTGTCGTCGCCGTCCGGTTCCGTCACCGCGATCACCCGCCGAGCGCGCCGCGGATGAGGTCGCGCGCGCGGTCCATGATCGCCGCCGGCGGGCCCAGCAGCAGGTTCGCCTTCGCGCTCTCGACGCCGGCGTGCGGCCGGGTCGGCCCGACCGCTTCGGCCAGCTTGGCGGTCGCCGCCATCGCCCGCAGCCGCTCCGGCGGCCGGTGGGCGCGCAGCAGCGGGAACTCCTCCCGCTCTTCGTGCTCGGCGTGGGCGAGCACGTCTTCGCGCAGCTGGACGAGCAGCGTGTCGAACCCATCGGCCTCGGGGCCCATCTTCTGCAGGGTCGTCAGGAGCTCCTTGGCCCGGTGCTCCTCGCCCAGCCGCGCGTCGACGACGGGTTCGGCCGCGGGCTCGAGGTCCCGGATCTCCGGGTGCACGACCAGCTCCTCCGCCGTCTCGTGCACCGACAGCAGCCGCACGAGGTCGTGGAACAGCTCCTGCCGCCGGTCGTCTTCCGCGGTCTCCAGCGCGGCGAACAGCTCGCGAATCTCCCGGTGCTGCCGCTGCAGCAGCTCGATGACGTCTTCTTCCTTGTCCGGCACGGAAAGCCTCCTCCTCGTGGGTGGTAAGGAGGAAGGCTTTCCCCGTCGCCGGCCGGTTACTCCTGCCGGTTCGCCATCGTGAGCCACAGCACGCCGGCGGCGGTCAGCGCGATGCCCGCGACCGTCCACCACGACCACCAGGTGAAGAACGCGACGACCAGCCCGACGGCGAGCAGCACGCCCCCGCCGGTGTCGGCGTCCCCGGCCTTCGAGAATCCCCCGGCCACGGCCATCAGCCCCGCCTCCCGTCCACTGCGGCCACGATCAGCGCCGCGCAGTTCCGCACCGCGAGGCCGCGCTCCTGCGCCATCGAGATCAGGCCGGCCTGCGCGGCCGCGCCCGTCATGCCTTGGGCCACCAGTACTTTCAGCGCCATGGCCACGACGTCGGTGGCGGGCGGGCGCGGGGTGCGGACGGGCATCGGACGACCTCCGGCTCGGACAGGCGGCAACGAACGCGACCGGATACCCCGTCGCTCCCGGTTTCACACCGCTTCACCCAACCCGGCCGGGTGGTCTCGGTTCAACTCCCGGCGAGCCCTGGTGGCTTCAGTCCCGGGCGAGCCACACCGCCGCGTCCACCGGCAGCCGGCGGCCCTCGAGCGGCACGCTCGCCAGCAGCACCCGCCCGTCCTGCGGCAGCTCGCACGGCTCCGCCGACAGGTTGACCACACAGGCGAATCCCGGCTCCCGCGCGAAGGACAGCACCCCGGGAGACGCCGGCGACCACGTCAGCGTCCCGTCGCCCAGTGCCGGGTGCGCCCGGCGGGTGGCGAGGGCCGCGCGGTACAGGCTGAGCATCGAACCCGGGTCGGCCGTCTGGGCTTCGGCCGTCGCCGTGCGCCAGTGGGGCGGCTGGGGCAGCCACGTGCCCGTCCCGCCGGGCGAGAACCCGAACGGCGGTGCCGTGCCCGACCACGGCAGCGGCACCCGGCAGCCGTCGCGGCCCCGGCGGGTGTGGCCGGACCGCTCCCACGTCGGGTCGGCGAGCACAGCCTCGGGCAGGTCCTCGACCTCTTCCAGGCCCAGCTCCTCACCCTGGTAGAGGTACGCCCCGCCGGGCAGCGCGAGCATCAGCAGCAGCGCCGCCCGGGCCCGGCGCCGGCCCAGCACCAGGTCGCCGCCGGGCGCGAACCGCGTCACATGCCGGACGACGTCGTGGTTGGACAGCACCCACGTCGCGGGCGCACCGACCGCCTCCAGCGCTTCGAGCGTCCGGTCGATCACCTCGCGCAGCGCACCCGCGTCCCACGCGCAGCGCAGGAACTCGAAGTTGAACGCCGTGTGCAGCTCGTCCGGGCGCACGTACCGCGCCAGGCGGTCCGGCCGGTCGACCCACGCCTCCGCGACGAACACCCGGTCCGGGCCGAACTCCCCCGCGATCTTGCGCCACGAGCGGTAGATCTCGTGCACGCCGTCGAGGTCCCAGTGCGGGTGGGACCCGCGGTCGGGCGGCTGCGCGATCTCTTCGTCCTCGGCGCCGAGGTCGGGGAACGCCGGGTCCTTGAGCAGGCCGTGGGCGACGTCGATGCGCACGCCGTCGACGCCGCGGGCGAACCAGAACCGCAGCAGGTCCTCGAACTCGGCGCGGACCTCCGCGTCGTCCCAGTTGAGGTCGGGCTGCTCGGGGGCGAACAGGTGCAGGTACCACTCGCCGTCGGCCACCCGCGTCCACGCCGGGCCGCCGAACACGCTGCGCCAGTCGGTGGGCGGCAGCTCGCCGCCGGCGCCGCGGCCCGGCCGGAAGTGGTACCGCGCGCGTTCGGGTCCGCCGGCGAGCGCGGCGCGGAACCACGGGTGCCGGTCGGAGGTGTGGTTCGGCACGACGTCGATGAGCAGCCGCAGCCCGGCCCGGTGCGCCTCGGCGACCAGGTCGAGCACGTCGGAGTCGGTGCCGAACAGCGGGTCGGGGGTCCGGTGGTCCTCGACGTCGTACCCGCCGTCGACCATCGGCGAGCGGTACCACGGCGTGGTCCACACCGCGTCGACGCCGAGTTCGGCCAGGTGGCCCAGGCGCGAGCGCAGGCCCGCGAGATCGCCGGTGCCGTCCCCGTCCGCGTCGGCGAAGCTGCGTACGTAAACCTCGTAGACCACGGCGTCGCGCCACCAGTTCGCGGAGTCCATGACACCCGAGTATCTACGCTGGAGCCGTGAGCGACGCGTGGAAGTGGGATCCGTCCCTCTATTCGGGCAGTGCCGGCTACTACGCGCGGGGGCGCGCCGGCTATCCCCCGGAGCTCGCCGAGGCGTTCGCGGCCGAACTGGAGCTGGAGCCGGCCGGGTCCGGACGTCTGCTCGACGTCGGCTGCGGGCCCGGGTCGCTGACGCTGCTGCTGGCCGGCTGGTTCGACGAAGCGGTCGGGCTGGACGCCGACGCGGACATGCTCGGCGAAGCGGACCGGCTGGCCATCGAGGCGGGCGTCCGGAACTGCCGCTGGGTGCACCGGCGCGCGGAGGAGCTGCCCGCCGGGCTCGGCCGGTTCCGGCTGGTCACCTTCGCGCAGTCGTTCCACTGGCTCGACCGGGCGCGGGTCGCCGCCGCGGTGCGCGGCATGCTGGCGCCCGGCGGCGCCTGCGCCCACGTGCACGCGACGACGCACCAGGGCGTCGAAAGCTCGGTACCGCACGCGGAGATCGCGGAGCTGGTGCGGTCGTACCTCGGGCCGGTGCGGCGGGCCGGGCAGGGCACCTGCCGGACGGCACGGCCGCCGGCGAGCCGGAGATCTACCGCGCCGCCGGGTTCCGCGGGCCGCGGCGGTTCGAGGTCCCGGGCCGGGACGTCACCCGCACCACCGACGACGTCGTCGCCGGCGTCTTCTCCCTGTCCAGCGCGGCGCCGCACCTGTTCGGCGACCGCCGTGCGGAGTTCGAGGCCGAGCTGCGCGCGGTGCTGCACCGGGCGAGCCCGGCCGGCACGTTCACCGAGCGGCTGGGCGAGATCGCCGTCGACCTCTGGCAACCCTGACGTCCACTGTGGACGGTTTACCAGGGGTTGTTGTCGTAGCCGTCGTCGTCGGCCTCGGCCGCGCGGGCCCGGCGGGCGCGCCGGGGGCTTTCGTCACGGGCGGACGGCCGCGAGTCCGGCCCCGGCGCGAACGGCGACGCCGCCCCGGGCTCGTCGCCGAACGCGTCCGTGGCGAAAGCCGAGGGCGGTTCCGTGGTGCCCCGGTCGGTGCTCCAGCCGGACTTCGTCTTGCGCTGCGCCATTTCGCGCACGTGCTGCACGTACCGTTCGGCCGCCTGCACCTGCTTGGTCATGTACTCGTGGGACTGGGCCTTGATCTCCTCGCCCCGCTGCTCGCGCAGGACGCGCCGCTCGGACTGTTCGCGGACGAGACCGTCGAGCTCGGCCTTCATCGCGTCGATCTCGCTCATGCGTCCTCCTACCAGGTCCGGGCGGACGGCGGGTCTTCGTCGTCGTTGAGGGAGCCGATGATCCGGCGGCCGGGCTCACCCAGGTTGTCGAAGACGGCGCCCTCGATCCGGTAGGCCGGCGACCGGCGTTCGGTGTCCCCTCCGCCGCCTTGGGCACCGCCGCCCATCGCGCCCATGGGCATGCCGGTCTCGACCCGGGCGGCGCGGGGCACGGGCTCGGCGAGACGCCGATGTCGA
>NZ_JBFBBQ010000110.1:0-27568 GCF_040682775.1 Amycolatopsis sp. NPDC051106
AAACCCAACCCCGCGCCCCCCGCGCGCGTCGGCCCCCCACGCCCCCCCCCCCCCCACGGCCCGGCGGCGGCCGTCTCCTTCCCGTCGAGCACCCCGGGCGTCCGCGGGAGTCATCCCGGCCGCCGGAATTGCCCGGCAAATCCTTTACTGAGCGGTTTAGCCGGATGGTGCCCCGCTGATGTGCCGGGCGCGAGGTCAGGCGATATTCCCTGCCACGAAACGGATCCACCCTGGTAGGCCGTCCGGGTGCACCCTCCCGGAATCGCAGTGGACTGGACCATCCACTCGCCGTGAACTGTTGACACGATCGAGAATCCGGCCATACCCTCCCCTCATCCCCATTCGCCTTTCCGCACTTCCTTCTCTCTTGGAAATACAACGTTGTAAAAACCACGCAGGTCGCTGACCTGCGGTTCGAGAGTGAGGTTCCCGTGCCCCGCGGTCGAAGTCCCCTCGCCGTCCTCACCACCACACTGCTCGTCCTGGGCACGATGCTCGGCCTGAGCACCGCCGCGCAGGCCGCCGGTCCGCTGCCGTGCGACATCTACGGTTCCGCCGGTACCCAGTGCGTCGCCGCGCACAGCACCACGCGCGCCCTCTACGCGGCCTACACCGGCAATCTCTACCGCGTGCAACGGGCTTCCGACCACGCGGAAACGAACATCGGCCTGCTCGCCACCGGCGGGTACGCCAACGCCGCCGCCCAGGATTCGTTCTGCGCCGGCACGACGTGCACCATCACGGTGATCTACGACCAGTCCCCGCGCCACAACGACCTGACCGTCGAAGGCCCGGGCACCGCCGGCGGACAGGACGTCGCCGCGATCGCGTCCGCGCTGCCGGTCACCGCGGGCGGGCACAAGGTCTACGGCGTCTACGTCTCGCCCGGCACCGGGTACCGGCACTACGTCGGCGCCGGGGTCGCGGTCAACGGCCAGCCCGAAGGCATGTACATGGTCGCCAGTGGCACGCACGTGAACGGCGGCTGCTGCTTCGACTACGGCAACGTCGAGGCCCAGATCGCCGACACCGGCAACGGCCACATGGACGCCGTCAACCTCGGCACCACGTGCTACTTCCCGCCGTGCAGCGGGATCGGCCCGTGGGTGGCGGGCGACCTCGAAAACGGGCTGTTCCAGGGGAACCGCTCCAACACCGCCAACCGCGGCAACGCGACGCCGTTCGTCACCGCGCTGCTGAAGAACAACGGCCAGACCACCTTCGCGCTCAAGGGCGGCAACTCCCAGAGCGGCGGCCTCACCACCTGGTACAACGGCGCGCTGCCCTCGGGCGGGTACACGCCGATGCACCAGGAGGGCTCGATCGTGCTCGGCACCGGCGGCGACAACAGCAACGCGTCCATCGGCTCGTTCTTCGAGGGCGTGATGACCGCGGGCTACCCGACCGACGCCGCGGACGACGCCGTCCAGTCCAATGTGGTCTCCGTGGGCTACACGGGTTCGACCGGGACGCCGCCCTACGCGGCCACGGTTTCCGGACCCGGCGGCAAGTGCCTGGACGTCGCCGGCGACGACACCGGCGGCAACGGCACCGCCGTGCAGCTGTGGGACTGCCAGGCGAACGCGGCCGACCAGCACTGGGCGCACAACGCGGACTCGTCGTTGTCCACTTTGGGCCGTTGCCTCGACGTCACCGGCAACGGCACGGCCAACGGCGCGCTGCTGGAACTGTGGGACTGCAACGGCGTCGGCGGCCAGAAGTGGGTGCAGCAGGCCGACGGCTCGTTGCGCAACCCGCAGTCCGGCCGCTGCGTCGACTCCCCGAACGGCGCCACGGCCAACGGCACCCGGCTGCAGATTCGGGACTGCAACAGCGCCGCCGCACAGAAGTTCTCCGTCACCGGCGGCGGCCCGATCACCGGCCCGGGCGGCAAGTGCGTCGACGTGGCCGGCGACGACCGCGGCGCGAACGGGACCGCCGTGCAGCTGTGGGACTGCCAGTCCTTCGCGGTGGACCAGCACTGGTTCCGCCTGTCGAGCGGCGCGCTGCGCACGTTGGGACGCTGCCTGGACATCGTCGGCAACGGCACGGCGAACGGCACCCAGGTCGAGCTCTGGGACTGCAACGGCGTCGGCGGTCAGACGTGGACGCAGCAGGCCGACGGCTCCCTGCGCAACCCGCAGTCCGGCCGTTGCCTGGACTCCCCCGACGGCGCGACGGGCAACGGGACGCGGTTGCGGATCTGGGACTGCAACGGCTCCGCGGCCCAGCGGTTCCCGCTGATCTGAGCCCGGTCCCGGGGAGTTCGCCAGCCGAGGCTGATGAGCTCCCCCGCGACCGGGACCAGCAGATCACCGTTCGCGCCGATCGCGAGCGGGCCGGCGATCGGCCGGCCCGCCGTCCACGTGCCCCGCGGGCCGTCCTCGTCGAGGAACAGCACGTAGCAGTCTTCGGTCAGGTCGAAACCGGGCCGGCCGTGGTACTTCGTCCAGTACTCCCACGTCGGGCCGACCGCGACGGCGACCAGCCCGTCGGCGCCGGCGACGATGCTCTGCACCTCGGCGCGCACGCGGTGGTGCCGGACCACCGCTCCGGTGCCGACGTCCACTATGGACACCGTCGGGCGCCACTCCCCGACGTCGTCGCGCTCGGGCCGGCCGGGCAGCACGAGCCGGCCGCCGGGCAACGGCACCGCCGGGATGCCGGGCGGCAGGTGCGCGGGCAGCGGCCGAACTTCGCCGCCCGGGTCGAGCACGACGTGTCCGGTGTGCTCCTCACCGTGGACCGGGACCAGGACGCTGCCCTCCGGCAGACCGACCAGGGTCCCGGCCACGCCGCCCGCGAGGGCGACCCGCCGAGCGCGGCGCCGTCCCGGTCGAACGCCCGGACCGCGCTACGCTCGGCGACGAACACGGTGTCGTGCCAGACGAGCGGCCACGCCGGGGCGGGCACCTCGGCCTCCCACCGCGGCTCGCCGGTCAGCGTGGCGCGCGGAGCAGGTTCCCCGCCGTCAGGAACACCAGCGACCTGTCCGCCAGCAGCATCGGCGCGGACCTCGACGTCGCGCGGCCGAACGCGTCATCAGGACCACGCTAGTCACCGGACCGCCCGCCACCGAGCGAAGAGCGGGCCAGCCGTTCCTGCACGCGGGCGTGGCGGAACTGGTACACGCCGCCCGCCTGCCGCAGGACGCCGCGGCGGTGGGCGTCGTCGAGGAAGTGCATGAGCCGCCAGGGAAGGCGGCCGGTCGCGGCCAGCCAGACGTGGTGGACGAAGTAGTTGCCCCAGGCGCGCGTGACGAGGACCGCCAGGCCGACGCCACCGCCGAAACACGCGCCGACCACGAACGGCAGGACCGGGTTCGTCGCCGCCGGGAACACCTGACCGCCGGCGAGCGCACCCGCGAGGCCGTAGCACACGGCGGCGACACGGCGGGCCATGAAGAACCCGAACGACGCTCCCGCCACCCCGCCGGCGACGGCCAGCGCCACGTCGTACCGGCCGCCGAGCACCGGCAGGAACCGCGTCTGCGCGGTGAACGCGAACGCGATCCCGTTGAACAGCCCGAGGGACACCAGGAAGGACGCGGTCAGCGCGATCGCCCCGGTCCGTTCGTTGCGCAGGATTGTCCGCGGGCTCGACACGCGGCTGGCGTCGACCGGTTTCGCGAGCCACACGTGCACCGCGAACACCAGGCCGAACACGACCGCCAGGAAGACGACCAGGCCGGTGGCCAGCGACCAGCCCAGCCCGAGCAGGACACCGACGACGGCACCGATCGCGAAGCGGCCGGCGAACTTCGCGGCGGCCCCGGCGAACCGCAGTTCGGTGCGCAGCGGCTCCGGCGCGCGCCCGAAGCGGTGGGTCAGGTAGCCGGCGCCACCGAACGAGAGGCCGTAGATGGCGGCCAGCACCGGCCCGTCGTCGACCCAGCCGGTGACGCCGAAGAACAGCGCGATCAGCACACCGATCAGGGCCGACCGGGTCCCGGCGGGCACCGCCCGGTAGAGCTGCCACCAGGCCAGGTCGCGGCTGCGCGCCCGCTCGAGGTGCCGGGCCAGGAAGCCCAGCCAGCGGGTCGCCTGCTCGGCCGTGTACCGCCCGGACGGGCTGGTGTGCGGGTTCCGCCCCGGCGGCTGCGGCACCTTCGCATAGGCGTTGGGGACGAACGAGTCGAGCAGCTGCCCCTCGAGGGCGGCCGCGTCATCGGCGTCGAGCAGCTCCGCGGGATCCGCGCCGGGACGGCCGTAGCCGATCCGCGCGAGGTCGACCATCAACGGCGTCCGCAGCACCCGGCCCAGTGCCGCGTCCGGCTCCCGGCGCAGCCGCTCGGCCACCGGGAGCCAGCGGTCGCTCCCCCGCGCGGAGAGGTAGGTGATCGCTTCCTGCCGGGCCACGGGTTCGAGCCGCACCACGGTGGCGGCACCCAGCACCGGGCCGGCCTCGCGGGTGACCTGCTCGTACTCGGCCGAGCGGCAGGTCAGCACGAGCGAGCGGCCCACGGCCATGGTCTGGTCCAGTGCGTCGAGCGCCGCCGCACGCAGGTCCGTCGGCAGCTCGTCGAGGCCGTCGAGGATCGGGACGACGTGGCCGCCGAGGACGAGCCGGGTGGGTGCGCCGGGCCCGTATTCGCGGGCGTTGAGCAGGGCGGGGTGATCGTCGGCGAGCCGGCCCGCCAGCCACCGGTCGAGGTGTTCGCGCCGCGGATCCCAGGAGGCCAGGGAAAGCAGGACCGGGACCGGGCTGCCCGGGGCGCGGGTGCGCAGCAGCTCCAGCGTCAGCATCAGGGCGAGCACGGACTTGCCGGAGCCGGGATCGCCGAGCACGACCAGCTGCCGCTCGGGCAGCGCGGCGAACGTCTCCGCGAGGTCGTCGAGGTCGCCCCGGGCCGGCCTTCCCCCGCGCGCGACGGCCGACCAGCGCACGACGATCGGCTGCGGCCGGTGCAGCGACCGCAGTTCGGCTTCGGCGCGCCACTGCCACGTGACGGCTTCGGCCAGCTCGGTGACCGCGCGGTCGAACCGGTGGTGCGCAGGAAGGGTCTCCGGCTCGGGCTCGGGGTCGCTCGCGGTGGCCTCGGCGAGGATCCGGTCGTGCAGCCGCCGCAGGTCGGGGTTCGGGTCGACGCCGAGCTCGTCGGCCAGCCGCCGGCGCAGGCCGTGGAACAACGTCGAGGCTTCGGCGTAGCGGCCCTCCTTCGCGAGGGCGCGCATCAGCAGCAGGTGCGCCAGCTCGCGCGTCGGGTGCTCACCGCAGAACTCGGTCAGCTCGCGGACGACCTCGCCCGTTTCGCCGAGCCGCAGCCGCCATTCGGCACCGAGCTCCACGGCGTCGGCGCGCTGCTCGTCGAGCACCGCGGCCCGGCCGGCGAGGGTGGTCGTCCGCAGCCCGTCGAGCGCCGGGCCGCGCCAGAGGGCGAGCGCGGCCCGGATCTCTTCGACGGCGTCGACGAGCTTCGCCTGCCCGGCGAGTCCTCGCGCGGCCGCGACGTGGCGGCGGAACCGGAGCGAGTCGAGATCGTCGCTTCCGGTCTGCAGGCGGTATCCGGGCCCGTCGGTGACGATCATCGCGCCGGCTTCGCCGAGCCGGCTCCGCAGGGCGGAGACGCAGTTGCGCACCTGCTTCACGGCGGTCGCCGGCGGTTCGTCTTCCCAGAGCGCGTCGATCAGCCGCTCCACGGGGACGACCGAGTTCGGATTGAGCAGCAGGGCGGCGAGCGCGCGCTGCTGGCGCGGGCTCGCGAGGGTGACCCGGTCCCCGTACGCCCGCACTTCCAGCGTCCCGAGAATCCGGAACCTCATCGCATCCCCCCTCGTGTTCCAGGCTAACGCCCGGCGCCCGGCTCCGGAACGCGCTGGTCGAAGGCGCGGATACCGGCGCGAGGACGAAACGAGGACGGCCCCGGGAACCCTAGGGGCACGGCGAAAGAGGGGGACTGCCGGGGCGACCCGGTGGCGGGCGCGTCGTTGGGGGTCGCGCCCACCACCGGGACCGCCGCGGGACGCTTCGAAGAGCCGGTCCCGGGGGTCGAAGCTGTCGTCGTGCCGACCCGGCTCAGCGGGCGAGGAGTCCGAGGACCAGCGCGAGCGGCGGCCACGCCTCCCGCCCGCGGCGGGTGCACGCGAAGGCGCGCTGCCGCACGTCCGGCCCCGCCAGCGGAAGCAGCGCGACCCCGGACCTCGGGGCACGTCCGGCCGGAAGCAGGCCGACGGCGGGCGCCGGGCCGGTCACGATGAGGTCCTCCACCAGCTCCAGGCTGTCCGCTCGGTGCGTGACGCGCGGGGTGAACCGCGCTGTCGACGCCAGCCGGCGGATCACGTCCTCGTCGGCGCTGTTGCGGGAGTTGACGATCCAGCCGTGGTCGCGGAACGCCTCGAAGGCCGCCACGGTGTTCCCGCCCCGCGCACGGGCCGCGTCGGCCGCCGGGACGGCCAGTGACCACCCTGCCGTCCACAGTGGACTCACCGTGATCGCGGGGTCCGTGACGGCCGGGGCGAGGTCGTAGTCGTAGGTGAGGGCCAGGTCGATGTCGTCGGCCAGCAGCGCGGCGAAGGCCTCCTGTGGTTCGTACTCGCTGATCCGCAGCTCGACCCGCGGGTGGTGCTCGGCGAGCGCGGCGGCCGCCGGCAGCAGGGAACGCCGCACGGCCGTCGCGAACCCGGCGACGCGCACGGTGCCGGCCGGCTCGGCGTGGGGGTCGAGGTCGGCACGAGCCGCTTCCACGGCGGCGAGGATCGTCACGGCGTGCTCGGCCAGGCGCCGCCCCGCGGGGGTGAGCCGCACACGCCGGCCGTCCGGCTCGAGCAGGGGCGCGCCGGTTTCCTTCGCCAACACCGCGATCTGCTGCGAAACCGTCGACGTCGTGGTGCCGAGCACGTCCGCCACCGCGCGCATCGAGCCGTGGCGGGACAGCTCGAGGAGGAACCGGAGCCGGCGAGTGTCCATGATTCATGAACGGTACATCCACGATCGACACGTGGACATGGACGGTGTGGTTCGGTTTTGCTGGGCGGGTGCTGTCCTCCACCCGTAGCGGAGCGGCCTTCGCGGTCGCCGCCATGCTCTGCGTCCAGCTGGGTCTCGCCGTGTCCGTCGGCCTGTTCGACCGGATCGGTCCCGAGGGGGCGGCGTGGCTGCGGCTGGCGTGGGCGGGAGTGCTGCTGCTGGTCGTCGTCCGGCCGCGGCCGTCGTCGTTCCGCCGGTCCACCTTCCTGGCCTGCTGCGGGCTGGGCGTGGTCACGGCGGGGATGACCATGCTGTTCATGGCGGCCGTCGCCCGCCTCCCGCTCGGCACGGCCAGCGCGCTGGAGTTCCTCGGCCCGCTCACCGTGGCGGTGACGCGCGGCCGCGGCGGCAAGAAGCTGTGGCCGGTCCTCGCGGCGCTCGGCGTGGTACTGCTGACCGAGCCGTGGCGGGGTGGCGCCGACCTGCTGGGTGTCGCCTACGCCCTCGCGTCGGCGGTGTGCTGGGCGGGCTACATCCTGCTGACGCAACGGGTCGGCGACGAGGTGGCGGGCGTGCGCGGGCTCGCCGTGTCGATGCCGGTGGCCGGGATCGTGGCGACCCTCGCCGCCGGACCCGGGGTGTTCGGGCACCTGACCGAGGAGCTGCTGCTGGCCGGTCTCGGACTCGCGATCCTGCTGCCGGTCGTCCCGTTCAGCCTGGAGATGCTCGCCCTGCGGCGGCTGAACACCTCGGCGTTCGGGACCTTGATGAGCCTGGAACCGGCCATCGCCCTGACGATCGGGCTCGTCGTGCTTCACCAGGTCCCGCACCTCACCGCGGCGGCAGGGGTGCTGTTCGTCGTGGCGGCCGGGATCGGCGCGGAGCGCACCGGGGCGCGGCACGAGGAGCACCTCGACGACGTTTCGAGGGCACGATCGGCTGGGTGAAGAGGCACTCCCCGGGGTTCGTGATCTCCGCGCGGTCACCGCTTGTTAACTTCAAGTCGTGGTCGCTCGGCAGGTGAAGGGGAAGGTCAGCACGTGAGTAATCCGTTGGTCGCGCAGACCAAGGACTCGACGACGGCGTACTCCGGGGTCTCCTTGCTGGAGTCGGCGGCTGATCTCAAGTCGGCGATCGAGAGCGGCGACTGGGCGTCGGTCGCGATGGGCGCCGTCGGCACGGCCCTGGATGCCCTGTCGATGGCCATGGATCCCTTCGGGGCGATCCTCGCCGCGGGTGTCGGGTGGCTGATCGAGCACGTCGGCCCGCTGAAGGAAGCTCTCAACGGCCTGACCGGCAACGCCGACGAAATCGCCGCCCAGTCCGAGACGTGGAAGAACGTCGCCACCGAACTCGGCAGTATCGGCCAAGACCTGACCGGGATGGTCAAAACGGACGTCTCATCCTGGACCGGCACTGCCGGGGACGCCTACCGCCAGCGCGCCCAGGACACCGTCACCCTGCTCGAGACCGCGCAGAAAGGCTGCGAAGGTGCCTCCAGTGGTGTGAAGACCGCCGGTGAGGTCGTCGCGGCGGTGCGGGCGCTGGTCCGCGACATCATCGCCGAACTCGTCGGCCACCTGATCAGCTGGGCCCTGCAGGTCATCTTCACCCTCGGCATCGGCATGACCTGGGTCGTCCCGCAGGTGATCACCGCCGTCGCCAAGACCGCGTCGAAGATCGCCGACCTGACCAAACGCCTGGTCAAGGCACTTCAGGCGCTGATTCCGTTGCTCAAGCGGGCCGGTGACCTGTTCGGCGACGCGGCCAAGGCACTCAAGAACATCAAGCCGGGCAAGAGTGCACCGCCACCGAAGCACGCCGACATCAACGGCAACCCCAAGGGTCTCGACGGCCCCAACGGCAAGGGCGGGCCGGACGCACCACCGCCGAAGACCGACCCGCCACCTAAGGGCGACGGCACCACGCCTTCGGGCGCCAAAGGCGACGACACCACCCCGTCCGGCGCCAAGGCCGACCCGCCACCCAAGACCGACCCACCGCCCGCGTCGAAGGGCCCCGACGACACGCCGAGGAGCCCCGACCCGACGCCGCCCCCGGCGTCGAAAGCCCCCGCCGACACGCCGAAGAGCACGCCGAAGGGCGACCCCAAGGGCGACGGCTCGCGGATCAAGGACACCAACTCCAAACCGGACGAACACACCACGCCGACCAAGGAGAAGACCGACTGCGGCGACCCGATCGACGTCGCGACCGGCGCCGTGATGCTCGTCCAGGAGGACGTCTCGCTGCCCGGCGCGCTGCCCCTCGTGGTCGAGCGCACGCACCTGTCCACCTACCGGGCGGGCCGGCTGTTCGGCCCCACCTGGGCCTCCACGCTGGACGAACGCCTCGAGATCGAACCGGACGGGCTGCACCTGGCGCTGGCCGACGGCACCCTGCTGCGCTACCCGGTCCCGGCCGGCGTGGCCGCGGTCGTCCCGGACAGCGGCCCCTACCTGGCGCTGCGCCGGGTGCGGCACGGCTTCATCGTCGGCGACCCGCAGTCCGACCGCGTGCGCTACTTCGCGGGCCGCCCCGGGGACACCACCCTGCCGCTGCGCGCGGTCGTGGACGGCGCGAAAAACCGGATCGTGCTGCGCTACCGCGACGGCGTGCCGGTCGCGATCGAGCACTCCGGCGGCTACCGCGTCGAGATCGACAGCGCCGACGGCCTGGTCACGGCGTTGCGCACCGCGGGCTCCCCCGTCCCGCTGGCCGAGTACCGCTACGACGCCGCGCGCCGGCTGGTCGAGGTCGTCGACGCGGTCGGCACCCCGCAGAAGTTCACCTATGACGCCGACGGCAGGCTCACCCGCTGGGACGACGTCAACGGCCGCTGGTACGGCTACGGCTACGACGCCCAGGGCCGCTGCGTGCGCGCCCAGGGCACCGGTGGCTACCTCGACACGACGCTGGCCTACGAGCCCGGCACCACGACCGTCACCGACTCCCTCGGGGCCGTCACCCGCTACCGGCTCGACGAGCGGCTGCGCGTGATCGGGCAGACCGACCCGCTGGGCCACACCACCAGCGCCGAGCGGGACCGCTTCGGGCGCGTGCTCGCCGAGACCGACGAGCTCGGCAACGTCACGCGCTGGGACTACGACGAGATCGGCAACCTCACCGCGGTGACCCGGCCCGACGGCAGCCGGATGGTGATCGGCTACGACGAGCGGCACCGGCCCGCCGTGGTGACCGGACCGGACGGCGCCGTGTGGCGCTACGAGTACGACCGCCGCGGCAGCCTCGCCCGCGTCGTCGACCCGACCGGCGCCGCGACCGCCTACACCTACGACCCCTTCACCGGCACCGTCGACTCGGTGACCGACGCCCTCGGCGGGGTCACCCGGATCCAGGCCAACGCCGCCGGCCTCCCCCTGCTCGTCACCGAGCCGGACGGCGCCGTGTGGCGGTACGGCTACGACGCGCTCGGCAACACCAGTAGCGTGACCGACCCGCTGGGCAACACCACCACCATGGTCAGCGACGCCGCCGGCCACCTCGTGCAGGCACGCGACGCCGACGGCGCCCTCGAACGGTTCGCGTCGACGGCGCAGGGCAGCTTCGAGGAGCGGACGGACCCGCGCGGGGGCGTCACCCGCATCGAGTACGCCCAGTTCGACCTGCCGGTCAGCGAGCGGGGCCCCGACGGCGGCACGCTGACCTACGGCTACGACACCGAGCTGCGGCTCACCTCGGTCACCAACGAACGAGGCCTGGTGTGGCGCTACGAGTACGACGCCGCGGGCCGGAAGGTCGCCGAAACCGACTACAACGGCCGTGTCCTGCGCTTCGGCTACGACCCCGCGGGGCGGCTCGTGCTCCGCACCAACGGCGCCGGGCAGACCATCACCCTCGAACGCGACAGCGTGGGCCGGGTCGTGCGGCGCAGCAGCGCCGACGAGGTCGCCGTGTTCACCTACGACGGGGCCGACCGGATGCTGTCGGCGGCCAACGCGCACAGCGAGGTCCGGTTCACCTACGACGCGCTCGGCCGTGTGGTGGCCGAGTCGATCAACGGGCGGGTGGTGCACTTCCGCTACGACGCCCTCGGCCGCCGCGTGGCCCGCCGGACGCCTTCGGGCGCGGAGTCGGTGGTCGGCTACGACACCGGCGCCCGCCCGGCTGCGCTGACGACCGCCGGGCGCACCCTGCGGTTCGGCTACGACGCCGCGGGCCGGGAGACGGTCCGCACGCTGCTGGGCGGCGCGGGCCCGGTGGCGGAACTGCGCCAGGACTGGACGCCCACCGGGCAGCTGTCGGCGCAGACGGTGCTCCGCGGCCCGGAAACGCTGCAGCGGCGCGAATACGGCTACCTGCCCGACGGCTACCTCGCCGGCGTCACCGACCTGATCTCCGGGCCGCGCACCCTCGACGTCGACCCGGCCGGGCGGGTGCGCGCGGTGCGGGGCCCGCGCTGGCAGGAGAACTACGACTACGACGTGACCGGAGCCGTCACCGGGGCCGGCTGGACCGGCGCGCCCCAGGCCAGTGGTCCTCGCGCCTACACCGGCACCCTGCTCACCGCCGCCGGCGCCACCCGCTACACCCACGACGGGGAAGGGCGCGTCGTCGCCCGCGAACGCGGTGGGCAGCGGTGGACCTACGAGTGGAGCGCGGAGAACCGGCTGCTGGGCGTGCGCACGCCGGACGGCACGGTGTGGCGCTACCGCTACGACGCGTTCGGCCGCCGGATCGCCAAGCAGCGCCTGGACGCCACCGGCGCCGTCGCCGAGCAGGTCGAGTTCGCCTGGGACGGGCAGCTGCCCGCCGAACAGGTCCACAGTGGACCGGGCCGGCCGCCGGTCGCCACCGTGTGGGAATACGCGCCCGGCGAGCGGCTCCCGCTCACGCAGACCGAACGCGTCCTCGGCGCGGGTGGCGCCGACCGGTTCCACGCGATCGTCTCCGACCTGGTCGGGGCGCCCGCGGAACTGGTCGACGACACCGGCGCGCTCGCCGGGCACCTGCACACCGCGTTGTGGGGCCCGGCCGTGTCGGCCGGCGGAACGGCGAGCACCCCGCTGCGGTTCCCGGGCCAGTACCACGACCCCGAGACCGGGCTGCACTACAACCGGTACCGCTACTACGATCCCGAGACCGGGCGGTACCTCTCCCACGACCCGCTGGGCCTGACCCCGGCGCCGGATTCCCTGGCCTACGTCGGCAACCCGACCGCCATGGTCGACCCGCTCGGCCTGGCGCCGCAGCGGACCACGCCGTGCCAGAAGGCGGCCAACCGCCACAACCCCTACGCCCGGGGCAACGACGGGCCTTCGACGAGCAACCGCAAGTACCCGGAGAGCACTTACGGCGACCGGGACGCCGAGCGCAAGCGCCTCGACGACAAGTACGACTTCAAGATCGACGGCAACAAGACGCACCAGTCCGAGCACGCCGGCGGTTACGACATCCTGAGCGACAACGGCGGCGCGAAGGGCTCGCGGTCGGACAAGGCCAACAAGCCCTTGGAGAACAACGCCAACGCGTACTACGAGGACTTCGCCAACCACCGGTACCACCCGGGCACGGGCAAGGGCGGCGCCAACCACGAATCCGGGTTCACCAAGGGCGACGTCCGGGACTCGCCGGACACGACGAAGGACGACAAGCTCGGGTACGACGACCGGCTCGGTTCGTACCGGAACGCGCAGCGCAACGCCATCGAGGCCAACGACCCGAGCACCGCGGTCCAGCTCAACCAGCTCGGTTACGGGCACCAGCAAGGCTTCCAGAACTCGAACACCATCAAGGCGGGCTACGACAACCCGCACAGTTTCTCGGACCAGGTCTACCACGGCAACGACAAGAACCACGTCCACCACGAAGACCACCCCTTGTACGACAAGGACAAGGCGGACGCGGCGAAGACCGAGCAGGACCGTCGGGACGCGATCAAGAACGACCCGAACCACCCGGACCGCGCGGCCTACGACGCCGAGCAGAAGCGGATGGCGATCGCCGACGACTCGTACCACAAGATGGTCGACGACATGAAGCAGAGCGGCGAGGGCATGCGGTACAACCCGCAGGCCGGCCAGGCGGTCCCGACCGGCGGGCACGCGGTGGACGGCAGCGGGCACGTGACCACCAAGCCGATCGACAAGTGGGACGCGGCCGAGATGCACGGCGCCCGCGACGCGGCGCGCACGGGCGAATGGCCGGGCTACGGCGGTTTCTACAAGAACCCGACGGCCGCGGACTGGGCCGCCCTCGAGCGCGGCGAACTGGACCCGCCGGAGCTCAAGGCGATCAAGGACGACGACATGATGGACCTCACCCCGTGAGCGCCGCTTCCGCGAGGGAAGCCGGCCGGTGACGTCGGACGGCGCCGTCCTGCCGGACGTGCTCGCGGACGGGCTGCACGTGGTGTTCGTCGGCATCAACCCCGGCCTCTCCTCGGCGGCGGCCGGGCACAGCTTCCACACGCCGGGCAACCGGTTCTGGCCCGCCCTGCACCGCTCCGGCTTCACCCCGCGGCAGCTGCGCGCGGAGGAGGAGCGGCTCCTGCTGGACTGGGGACTCGGCATCACCAGCCTCGTCCGCCGCCCGACCGCCCGCGCCGCCCAGCTGACCCGCGACGAGCTCATCGCGGGCGGGCAGGACCTGGCCGGACGCGTCCGGGCGATCCGGCCGCAGTGGCTGGCGATGCTCGGCGTGACCGGCTACCGGGTGGCGTTCGGGGCGCCCACGGCCCGGCTCGGCCCCCAGACCGCGACGATCGGCGGCGCCCGAGTGTGGATCGTGCCCAACCCCAGCGGCCTCAACGCCCACTACCCACCCGAGGCACTGGCGGTCGAGTTCGCCCGGATGCGCGCAGCCACGGGAGTCCCCGACCGCTCCGCCATCCTCGGCGACGGCCCATTCCCGGACCCCACGCCCCGCTAAACCCCGCGCAGCCGTCAACCACACGGCTTCCCGCCGACCGAGACCGGCTCCACCCGAGGCACCGGCGGCCGAGTTCACCCGGACGCGGGCGGCCGCCGGGGTCTTCGACCGCTCCGCCATCCTCGGCGACAGCCCGTTCCCGGACCCCGGTAGCCCCCCGGCGCACCGGCGTCAGCTACACGGCTTCCCGTCGACCGAGAAGGCCGCCGGATTCGCGTTCGTCCCCGTGTAACTGCCGTTGAAGCCGATCGCGACCGACTCGCCCGGGGCCGGCGAGCCGTTCCACGGCATCGCCGTCGCGGTCACGTCCGCGCCGGTCTGGGCCCACGTCGCCGACCAGCCCTGCGCCACCTTCTGGTTGCCCGGGAAGGTGAAGCCCAGCTTCCAGCCGGACCACGCCGCCGTGCCGGTGTTCTTCACCGTGACCGTGGCCGTGAAACCGCCGTTCCACGTGTTCGCCGCGTACGTCACCGCGCAGCCGCCCGCCGGGGTGCCCGGCCGGGTGGTGAACTGCGTCGCCGGCGAGTCCGGGCTCGTCAGGCCCGCGCCGTTGCGGGCCACCACGACCACGGTGTACGCGGTCGACGGCGAGAGGCCCGTCAGGGTCGCCGTCGTGCCGGTGACCGTCGTGAGGACCGTGCGGGTCGAGCCGGTCACGCGGACCACGTCGTACCCCGTGACGCCGCTCTCCGCATCCGTGGACGCCGCCCACGTCAGCGTGGCGCCGCTGTTCGACACCACGGACGCGGCGGGCGCACCGGGCGCGGCCGGGGCGGTCGTGTCCACAGTGGACGTCGACTTCTCCGCGGTCCAGCCGGCCAGCCAGGCGAGCGCCGCGTTCCAGTTGACCGCGACCTCGTTCACCGAGTACGCCTGGATGTCGTCGACGAAGCAGCGCTGGGGGGCGCACCCGGTGAGCAGCCGCGCCGCCGTCGGGTCCTGCAGGCCGCTGTTCGGCCCACCGGACAACGCGCCGGGCGGGGCGGTCGGCAGCGACGCGTCCAGCTGGTGCGCCCAGAACCGGTGGTGCACGTTCGACACCGGCTGGTCGCCGTGGCCGGAGACGTAGGAGTAGTTCGCCGGGTTGCGGCCGAGCAGGTAGTCCAGCGCCGCGAACGCGCCGTCGCGGTACTTGTCCTGCTTCGTGAAGTCGTACGCCAGCGCGAGCACCACGCCGTTGTTGGCCACCAGGCCGTTGGAGCCCCACTCGTACGATCCGTCGGCCGTGCGGTAGGGCGCCGGGTACCCCATGGCCGCCATCTGCGTCAGGTGGCTGTCGGCGGTCGTGGTGAGCGCCGTCCGGATCGCCGCGACGTCCGCCGCCGGCAGGTCGGTCGGCACGACCGCGAGCGTGATGTCGCCGAGCGCGCCCGTCGAGGCCCAGTCGAAGCCGTGCGTGGTGAAGCTCTTCCCGCGGTAGAGCGACGACCCGGTGACGTCGGTGCGGTAGGCGCTCTTCCCGGTGGTGGTGAACAGTTCCGCGGCGGCCCAGTAGAACTCGTCGGTCACCGTGTTGTCGCTGTAGGTGCCGCCGCCGGTCCCGTCGTTCGGGTCGGCCAGGACGTTCGGGTTGGCCTTCGCCGCCGCGTACGCCTTCTCGGCCGCCGCGAGCAGCTTCGCCGAGTACGTCGCGTCAATGGTCCGCCACAGCCGGGACGCCTGCGCCGCGACCGCGGCCATGTTCAGCGTCGCGGCCGTGCTCGGCGCCGAAAGCCGGCGCGGCTGGCTGTCCTGGTCGGGCCGGGTGGGCAGCGACGTCCACTGCGCGTCGTGGATCTTGTGGTGCACCATGCCCGCGGCCGGCTTGCCGTCCGGCACCTGCATGGCGAGCAGGAAGTCGACCTCCCAGCGGGCTTCGTCGAGGATGTCGGGCACGCCGTTGGCCCGCTCCGGGATCGCCAGCTTCCCGTCGCCGAGCGCGCTCGCGTCGCCCAGCCGCAGCGCGCGCTCGTACTCGTCGAGCAGTTCCCACGCCGCGATGCCGCCGTTGACGACGTACTTGCCGTGGTCGCCCGCGTCGTACCAGCCGCCGCGCACGTCGAGGGTGTAGCCGCAGTTCAGGTCCGACCGGCAGGGAACGTTGTTGTCGCCCTGGTTCGGCGCCACGTTCACGTGCCCGGCCGGACGCGCGTAGGTGGCTCCGACGTACTGGGCGTCGATCGCGATGCCGCTGCGCTGGTGGTAGAAGAACGCCAGCGAGTCGGAGCGCAGCTTGCGCGGTCCGGCGGCGGAGATGTCGAAGGGGAAGCTGGTCTCGGAGCCGACGCTCAGCGTGTACCCGGTTCCCGCGGTGTCGTAGGAAGAGAAGTCGATTTCGTGCACGTTTTCGCCGGAAGCCGCGTCGGCGCCGCGCGGCCGGGTCTGGCCGGTGGCCACGGCGGTCCCGGCGGCGTTCTTCACCGTCCAGGTCAGCGGCGAAGTCGAGTCGCTGATCAGCGTGGCCCGCTTGGGCAGGCCGGGCACGTAGCTCTCCTGGTTCACCCGGATGCCGCTGGTGGGCGGCAGGCCGCCGGGCGGGACGACCCCGCCGACGAGGGAGATGTTGTCCAGGCAGACGGTGTTGGCGGCGGCTTGACCGCCGAACCAGAACGCCAGCTGCCCGTTGCCGGCCGCCGGGAAGTCCAATGTGGACGTGAAGGTGACCGTGAAGTGCTGGGTCGCCGGGGTGACCGTGAAGTCGGTCCGCGAAATCTGCCGGTACGGCGACACGGCTTCGCCGGCGACGGCGGAGATCTGCTGGGTGGTCGTCGCGTGCGCGTCGAAGGTCAGGGTGTACGGCTGCCCCGCCTCGAACGGCACCCCGTTCTGGCCGGACAGCGCGTCGTACCCGTTGGCCGTGCCGCCGGGGACGTCGGTGCAGAACTCGCCGCCGGTGACGCGGCCGGTCGTGCCCGCGCCGGCCCACCACGGGTCGGCGGTACCGCCGGAGAAGGTGCCGTTGAGCAGGCGCTCGTAGTCCGCGGCCGACGCGGGTGCGGCGCCGCCGGCCACCCCGAGCGCCACCGCGACCAGCAGGGCCAGGCCGGCCCGCGACTTTCGTGCCCGCATTCGCCATCTCCTCGTCGTCGTTGCCGTGTGATGGTGTGCCGCACTGAGAGCGCTCCCAGGAGAAGGTAACGGGTCCCCGGCATTCTTGGCAATCACCGGTGAAACTTTCGAAGGCATGCCCGGAAACCGATCTCGCGCAAGGTCTTTGCTCGCCGGTTCCGGTGTGGTTTCATCGGGAAGCGGCCCGCTCTGAGAGCGCTCCCGGCAGCTTCCCGCACCCGACGAATCCTCTTTGGGTTCGCGGTCGAATTGTTCACGCTAACAGCGTCATCCGGAAAGGCCCGCCCATGAAACCGACTTCGCGTTCCCTGTCCCGCGCAGCGCTCGCTTCGACGCTGCTGGCGGCCACCCTCGGCGCGTCGCTGCTGCTCGCCACCTCCGCCGGCGCGGCCACGACGCTGGGGGCGTCGGCCGCCCAGACGGGCCGGTACTTCGGCACCGCCGTCTCGGCCGGGAAGCTCGGCGACTCGACCTACGCGGGCATCCTGAGCCGCGAGTTCAGCATGGTGACGGCCGAGAACGAGATGAAGTGGGACGCCACCGAGCCGAACCAGAACCAGTTCAGCTACGGGAACGGCGACCGCATCCTCAACCAGGCGGTGAGCAACGGCCAGCGGGTCCGCGGGCACGCGCTGCTGTGGCACCAGCAGCAGCCGGGCTGGGCCCAGGGCCTCAGCGGCTCCGCCCTGCGCCAGGCCGCGATCAACCACGTCACCCAGGTCGCCACCCACTACAAGGGCAAGGTCTACGCCTGGGACGTCGTCAACGAGGCCTTCGCCGACGGGGGTGGCGGTGGCCGGCGCGACTCCAGCCTGCAGCGCACCGGCAACGACTGGATCGAAGCCGCGTTCCGCGCCGCGCGGGCCGCCGATCCCGGCGCGAAGCTCTGCTACAACGACTACAACACCGACGGCGTCAACGCGAAGAGCACCGGCGTCTACAACATGGTGCAGGACTTCAAGTCCCGCGGCGTCCCGATCGACTGCGTCGGCTTCCAGTCCCACCTCTCCAACTCCGCGCCGGGCGACTACCAGGCCAACCTGCAGCGGTTCGCCAACCTCGGCGTCGAGGTCCAGATCACCGAGCTGGACATCTCCGGCTCCAACCAGGCAGCCGTCTACGGCACGGTCACGCGCGCGTGCATGGCCGTCGCGCGGTGCGCCGGCATCACGGTCTGGGGCATCCGCGACAGCGATTCCTGGCGCACCGGCGAGAACCCGCTCCTGTTCGACAACAACGGGAACAAGAAGGCCGCTTACACCAGCGTCCTCGACGCCCTGAACGCCGGCGGCGCGACCACCACGCCGACCACCCCCACCACTCCGACGACGCCCACCACCCCCACCACGACGACCACCACGCCCCAGCCCGGCGGATGCAGCGCCTCGGTCTCCCTCAACGCGTGGAACGGCGGATTCGTGGCCACGGTGAAGGTCACCGCCGGCTCCACCGCGCTCAACGGCTGGTCGGTGGCGACGAACCTGCCCTCCGGCGCGGCGGTCACGAACGGCTGGAGCGCCACCAACAGCGGCACCAGCGGGGCCGTGACCTGGACGAACGTCGGCTACAACGGCAGCGTCGCGGCCGGGCAGTCCACCGAGTTCGGGTTCCAGGGCACCGGCAGCGCCGACGGCATCACGTCGGCCTGCGCGGCGCGCTGACCCCGCTCGTCCACTATGGACAGAGGTCGAGCGGGACCGGGTACCCGCTAGGCCGTCCGGACCAGGCCCGCCGCCACCGGCTCGGGGGCGGCGGGCTCGCCGAGCTTCTCGCCCTTGCGATAGCCCCCGAAGATCAGTCCGAGCACCAGGATCGCGAGGATGGCCAGCAGGACCCACAGCCACACGGACTTGCGCACGAAGCTTCCCCTTTTCGAAAGGCCCGACCACGGAGGCGGATCACGGTACCGCCCGACCCGCTTGACCGCGCAGCGAAGTGGGTAACCTTCCGGCCATGGGCGCATGGGGCAAGCGACTCGTCGCGATCGCGGTGGCAGTAGTGCTGGTGGCCGTGGTGGCGCTCGTCGCCTCGGCGCTTCACCTGTTACCCCAGTTGCGCAACCCGTTCGCCGAGAAGACCGAAGAGCGCTCGGGTCCGGTGCTGCTGCAGTCGATCGTGGAGCTGTCGCGCTACGAGGCGGCCAGCGGTTCGTTCCAGGTGGTCGTCGACATCAAGACCAGCTCGATCCTGCCCAGCTTCCTCGTGGGCAGCGACACGCTGTTCATCGGCGTCGGCACGGACAACGCCTACGTGGACTTCTCGCGGCTGAAGGGCAACGCGGTCCAGATCTCCGACGACCGCCTGTCCGCCACGATCACGTTGGGGCACGCCCAGCTGGAGCCGGCCACGCTGGACACCAAGGAGTCCTACGTCTACGCGCAGCAGCAGGGCCTGTTCACCCGGATCAACGACTTCCTCAGCGGGAACCCGAACTCGCAGCAGGCGCTCTACCAGCTCGCCCAGAAGCAGATCGAAGGCGCGGCCGCGAAGAGCACGCTGATCGCCGACGCGGAGCGGAACACCAAGACGATGCTGATCGGCCTGCTGCAGTCGCTCGGCTTCAAGAACGTCGTGGTGAACTACGCCGACAACACGGGCTGACCCGAGCGCCCCAAGGTGGCCTTGGTTGCGCTCAACGCACCGAAGGCCGCCTTGGTTGCGCTCAACGCACCGAAGGCCACATTGGGGCGCTCCCGCCGGGCCGTCCGGTGTGCCGCGATGCGAGCGTGACCAGCACCGGTCACTGGTGCAGGCGCTGAGCCCAGTCCTCGGGTAGCCGCTCGGCCGGCCCCGGCGCTCCTTGGGTGAGCGGACGGTGCGCCGGACCGGCGAGTGCCGGGCCGGACTCGTACATCGCCTGCTCGCCGTAGTCCCAGAACCACTCTTCGCCGGGCTCGAAGCTGCGCACGAACCGGTGCCCCGAGGCCGCGGCGTGGGCGCTCGCGTGCTGCCCCGGCGAGGAGTCGCAGCAGCCGATGTGGCCGCACTCGGCGCAGCGCCGGAGGTGGAACCACCAGCCCTGCGGGTCGGCGGCGTCGCAGTCCGCGCAGCCCGTGCCGCTGGGTGGCACCGAGGGATCTACGCCTTGCATGCGAACTCCTCTGGTCGGAGGGGGCGGGCGGTGCCGCGGATCATGCCCGACTGTAATCCGAACCCCCATCACGCGCTCCCGGCGACCACCCCCGCCGGGTCCGTCAGGTCGACGTCGCGGCTTTCGCGCAGGACGAGCACGCACAGCACCGTGACGAGGCAGCAGGCCGCGATCACCGCGGAGATCACGCCCGTGCCCGCGCCGGCCACGGCCGCGAACACCACCGGGCCGATGCCCGCCCCGAGCCCGGCGATCTGGTAGCCGAGCGACGCGCCGGTGTAGCGGGTGCGGGTGGCGAACAGCTCCGTGTACAGCGCGGCCAGCGGCCCGTACATCGCCGGGTGCGCGACCGACTGGCCCAGCACGACCCCCAGCGTCAGCAGCCCGGCCGAGCCGCTGTCGATCAGCGGGAACAGCAGGAACCCGACGACGGCGGTGGCCACCGCCCCGGCGATGACGACGGGACGGCGCCCGATCCGGTCGGACAGCGCCGAGTAGCCGATGATGCCGATCACCGCGCCGACCGAGGACACGGTGATCGCGTTGAGCACGGTCTGGCGCGTGAAGCCCGCGTGGACGGCGTAGGACAGGACGTACGTGGTGAGCGTGCCCTGCGCGACGAAGGCGCCGAAGCCCACGCCGATCGCCAGGAGGAGGTTCTTCGGGTGGCGGCGCAGCACCTCCAGCAGCGGCGCCCCGGCGGACCGGGCGGCCGTGGCGAACACCGGGGTCTCGTCGACCTTCAGCCGGATGAACAGGCCGATGGCGAGCAGCACGACGCTGAGCAGGAACGGCACGCGCCAGCCCCACGAGAGGAACTGCGCATCGGTGGTCACCGCGCCCATCAGCGTGAGCAGCAGCGTCGAGACCACCATCCCGCTGGGTGCCCCGGCGTTGGTGAAGCTCGCCCACAGCCCGCGGCGGCTGGTCGCGTGCTCGGCCGACATCAGCACCGCGCCGCCCCACTCGCCGCCGACGGCGACGCCCTGGAGCACGCGCAGCACGATCAGCAGCACCGGCGCCCACACCCCGATCTGCGCGTAGGTGGGCAGGACGCCGATCAGCGTGCTCGCGATGCCCATCATCGACATCGTGATCACGAGCATCCGCTTGCGCCCCAGCAGGTCGCCGAAGTGCCCGAAGATGATCCCGCCGAGCGGTCGCGCCAGGTAGCCGGTGGTGAAGGTGCCGAGGCTGGCGATCGTGCCGAGCACCGGGTCCAGGTTCGAGAAGAAGACCTTGTTGAACACCACCGCGGACGCGGTGGCGTAGAGGAGGAAGTCGTAGTACTCGATCACGCTGCCGAAGTAGCTGGAGAACACCGCGCGGCGCAGCTGCGCCCGCGAGCGGAGGTTTTCTGCCATCGCGTCCTGCCTCGTCGCCGACCCCGCGTGACCCGCGTCACGCCGCGACGAACGTTAAGCACTTTGATGACTACCGTCAAGACACTGCCCAACATCAGCGGGGCTTATATGCTCGCGGCGTGAGTGATCTGGCCGTCTCCGCCGCCGAAGGCATCGGCGCGGACACCCCGCGTCCGCAGACGCTGCTGCTCACGTTCTTCGGCGGCCACGTCCTCGACCGCGGGATCCACGTCGCCACCGCGAACGTGCTCGACGTGCTCGAACGGGTCGGCGTGTCCGAGCACGCCACCCGGTCCACGCTGAGCCGGATGGCCCGGCGCGGGCTGCTGCACCGGGTGCGCCGCGGGCGGCACGTCTACGTCGGCCTCACCGAACGGTCGCGGGCGATCCTCCACGACGGCGAGCGGCGCATCTGGCACGCGGGCGCGGTGAACCGGCAGTGGGACGGCACCTGGACACTGCTCGGGTTCTCGATGCCCGAGTCGTGGCAGCGCCAGCGCCACGCCCTGCGCTCGCGGCTGCTGTGGGCGGGCTTCGGCAGCCTGCAGGGCGGCCTGTGGATCGCCCCGGGCGAGGTCGACCCGGTCCCGCTGCTCGACGGCCTCGGCGCCGACGGTCACGTCAAGGTGTTCCAGGCCCGCGCGCTGCCGCCCACGGAGGTCGCCGGGATCGTCCGGGAGGCGTGGGACACCGAGCGGCTGGCCGGGCACTACCGGGCGTTCCTGGCCCGCTGGCAGGACCCCGAGGCCCAGGCGCCGGACAGCCTCGCCCGCGACCTGCTCCTGGAGTCCGACTGGCTGCAGACCATCCGCACCGACCCCCGGCTGCCGCGCGAACACCTGCCGGCGGACTGGCCCGCGGAGCCGGCCCAGGAGTTGTTCTACGCACTCAGCAAGGAGCTGCGCCCGGCGGCCCGCACCATCACGGCCGACCTCCTCGACTCGATCACCGATGAGCAAGCCGACGCCTGACCCGGGAAGCGAGCGGCGCGCTCCCCGGGTCAGACACTGCGTCCGTCTCAGTGCGTGCAGGCGAAACTCGACGCCCGGGCCGGATCACCGCCCCGGTACCGGGGCCAGTCCGGGTACGCGCACAGCGGCCGGGTGCGGGCGTGGGCCGTGTCCGCCACCACCGGGTTCGCCGGCGCCTGGCCGCGGTCGACCCAGCGCTCGAGCGCCGTCAACGAATCCCACGCCGCCGCGACCGCCGGAGTGCCGAAGTTCGCGTGGTTCGCTCCCGGCACGAGGTAGTACCGCAGGAAGGCGTCCGTCGCCCGCGGGCCCGCCACCTTGCGGACCCGCTCGTAGTAGTCGCTGGTCGAGTAGGGCGAAACGAGCTCGTCCGCGGCCCCGTGGAGCAGGATCAGCTTGCCGCCGGCCCGGGCGAACGGGCGCAGGTCCGCGTTGTTGCGATCCTCCACTGTGGACAGGTCGCTGATCCGGCCGAGCCACTTCCCGGGGTGCCGGGGATCCACGTCGAGCGAGTTGTACGCCGGGTCCCGGGTCAGGAAGTACTTGACCCACTGGTCCCAGTACTGCATCCCGTAGCCGCTCGTCACCGGCATGGGGTTCGCGGGTGCGGTGGTGCCGAACCCGAGGAACGGGGTCTGCATGTCCGCCCCCGACAGGAACGGGAAGCCCGGGTACTGCGTTTCGCCGCTGGCGATCCGGTACGGCCACCGGAACGGCGTCGACATCGCGGTCACCGCCCCGATCTGGGGATCCGACAGACACGTCGGACCGGTGTCGGCCCCGCCCGCGCAGCGCAGCGAGCGAGGATCGAAGTGGCACCCACCCGGGTTCGAGACGACGTTGTCCTCGATGCCGTCCAAGCCGTCACACGCGCTGATGACGCTGGTGTAGAGGAGCGTCTGCTTGTCGACGCCGGGGAATGCGCCGGGGCGCGACAGGACCTGGGTCAGGTACCCCAGATCCAGGATCTCGGCGAGGTTGTTCCAAGCCGGGTAGGCCGCAATCACGCCGTCGAACGCGGTCGGCCACCGCTGGGCCACGTTGAGCGCCTCGCGACCGCCCGTCGATCCTCCCGCGAAGAACACCTCGGTGGGCATCGCCCGGTAGCCGTGCCGGATGAGGAACAGGCTCGCGTCGCGGGTCTTCTTGAGGGCGTCACCGGCCGCGAAGTTCCGCAGGGCCTCGTCGTTCGCGCCGAACGACCCGTCCAGGGACGGTGGGGCCGCCGGGTTCTGCTGGTGGCCGGAGTCGCTCGCGAACGTCGCGTACCCCCGCGCCAGCGGCACCGGCTGGTCCGCCGGACCGAACGGCACGTTCGACGCCGGGTCGGGAATCGTGCCGTTGTAGCCGCCGCCCCCGAACATCAGCGCCCGGTGGTTCCATTCGGACGGCAGGTCGAGACGCATCTTGATGGCGGGCGCGGCCGGGTCGACGGGGAAGAGGTCGGCGTCGACCCGGCAGAACCGGATCGTCTTGCCGCTGACGACGGCGCTCGTGTCCGAAGCCGCCGTGACGCGGCCGCCGGTCGTCGGCAGGCTCATGACCGACGCCGGGATCTCCAGCTGGTTCAACGCGGCGCACGCGGGCGCCGCGACCGTGGTCGCGGAAGCCGGTCCGGCCACCGCGGTCGCCACCAGGAGCGTCATCGCCGGCACCGCGAGCCGGCGGGTCGTCTGCTTCATTCCGGCCTCACTTCCCGGCGTAGAGGTGCGCGCCCGGGATGGCGTTCGGGTCGTTCCGGACTTCGGCGGGGTTGGTCTCCGGCAGGAACCACGCGCTGGCGAAGGTGATCAACCCCATCAGCGTGATGTAGCCGGCGACGGCCGTGGTGCTCCCGGTGTTCGCGATGAGCGCCGTCATCAGGAACGGCGTGCCGCCGCTGACGATGATCGCCGAGAGCTGGTAGGCCAGCGACGCGCCCGAGTAGCGGACTCGCGGGGCGAAGAGCTCGCCGAGGAAGCTCGCGATCGGGCCGTACGTCATGGTCTGGAACACGAAACCCACCGTCACCGCGACGAAGATCAGCGGCAGCGACGCGGTGCCGACGAGCCCGAAGTACGGGAAGCCCCAGACGGCGACCCCCAGGCCGCCGATCAGGATCAGCGGCCGGCGGCCGAGCTTGTCCGAGAGGTGCCCGGACCACGGGATGACCACCAGCATCGCCACCGAAGCGAGCAGCACGACCGTGAGCAGGGAGTCGCGCTTGAGCCCGAGAGAACCGGTGCCGTAGCTCAGGAGCCCGGAGATGCTGACGTAGAACAGGCTGTTGGTGGCGGACAGGAGCCCGCAGCCGAGCAGGATGGTGCCCCACCTGCTGCGCAGGACCTGGGCCAGCGGGGCCCGGACCACCGCCTCGCCGGGCTTCGCCGTTTCCCGTTGCAGCTCACGGAACTCCGGCGTGTCCTCGACCTTGGCCTGGATGTAGAGCACCACCGAGAACATCACGACGCTGAGCAGGAACGGGATGCGCCAGCCCCAGCTGAGGAACGCGGCGTCCGGCATCAGGGCGCTGGCCCCCACGAAGATCAGGTTCGAGAGGATCACGGCGACGGGAACGCTGGTCTGCCCGAACGTCCCGGCGAAGCCGCGCCGCTTGGGGCCGGCAGACTCGGTGAGCAGGAGCATGATGCCGCCCCACTGGCCGCCGGTGGCGAGCCCCTGCACGAAGCGCAGCACGACCAGCAGGATCGGGGCCAGCGCTCCCACACTGGACGCGGTGGGCAGGCAGCCGATCAGGAAGGTCGCGGCCCCCATGACCGCCAGGCACGCGACGACGACCGGCTTGCGCCCGTACTTGTCCCCGAGGTGCCCGGCGAGCACGCCGCCGATGGGCCGCGCCACGAAGCCGGCCCAGAACGTGCTGAAGGCGAGCAGGGTCCCGGTCAGCGCCGAGGAGTGCGGGAAGAACACCTTGGGGAACACCAAGGCGGCCGCGGTGCCGTAGAGGAAGAAGTCGTACCACTCGATCGAGCTGCCGACGAGCCCCGCGGCCAGCAGCTTGCGGAAGGCCCGGCGCCGGACCGGGGACGAGCCGGCGTCGGCGTGGCCGGACTGTCCTTCGGGTTGGGTGAGGGGAATTGCCATGGATGCCGCCTTCGTCGTTGAGCGCAGCCCGGTGATGGCGGTCATGTTAGGGCGCCGTTACGCTGAGGGTTGAGGTGTGGACCATCCACTCCTGCCGCCGGATCGGTGGCGCTTTCGTCCACCGGCAGCCGAGAAGGGAGGGCACTGTGGCCAGCGGATCCGGTTCGGCGGAGACGCGGCGGCAGCGGGAGCTGGCGTCGTTGTACGCGACCGTCAAGTCGCTCACCGCGCTCGGCGAGCTCGACGAGGTCCTGCAGTCGATCGTCCACCACGCCCACGACCTGATCGGCACCGACTTCACCTACCTTTCGCTCGTCGGCGCGGACGGCAGGCTTTCGGCCCGTGCGTCGGAGGGCACGGTCTCCCCCACGTTCCTCGCGGCGGCCATCCCGGCCGGGGTGGGGCTCGGCGGCAAAGTGCTGGCCTCCCGGAGCCCGCACTGGGTGCGCGACTACGCCGCTTCGGCCGTGATCGAGCACGACCCGGACTTCGACCGCCTGGTCACCACCGAGAAACTCGTCGCCCTGCTCGGTGTTCCCCTGGTCATCCGGGGTGAAGCGGTGGGCGCCCTGTTCGCCGCGGACCGCTCCGAGCGGTCCTTCCAGGCCGACGAGATCGCGTTGCTGAACGCGTTCGCCGACCACGCCGCGGTCGCGCTCGACAACGCCCGCCTCTACGAAGCGAGCCGGACCGCCCTGCAGGAACTGCAGGTGGCGTACCGGAAGAGTGAACGGGCCCAAGCGATCCACGAAGCGCTGACGGGTGCCGTGCTGGGCGGCGGGACCCCGGGCGACGTCGCGCAGCTCCTCGCCGACCAGCTCGCCGGCAGCGTCACGCTCCTCGACCACACCGGCACCGCCGTCGTCCGCCGGGATTCGGCGTCGAGTCCGTGCCCGGCCCCGGCGGAGGCCGACCTGGCCCGCGCCGTCGAGGACGCCCGGCGCTCGGGCCGCTGCACGGTGTCGGCCGGCGAGGGCGGTGCCGCTCTCAGCGTCGCCGCGATCCAGGCGGGCGACAGCTACCTGGGCGCGCTGGCGTGGAGCCGGCCGCCCGCCGGCGGCCACGACGTCCCGGACGCGATGGACCTGCGCACCCTCGAACGCGCCACCCACATCCTCGGGCTGCTCATCCTCAAGGAGCGGGCCGTCGCCGACGCCGGCGAGCGGCTGAGCGGAGAGCTCCTGACCGAGCTCATGCTCGGCGGTCCCGGGATCAGCACGGCCCAGCGCGCCCGCACCCGCGCCCGCAACATCGACGTCGACGGCCTGGACCTGGTCGTCGTCGCGGACTCCCCCACCGTGGCCCCGACCGATCTCGCGCGCCACCTGCACGACATCGCGCGCACCCGCGCCGGGCTGGCGGGCGAGCACCTGGGCCGGGCCACCCTGATCCTCCCCGGCAGGGACGACGAGCGGACGGTCGAGGAAGTCCACAGTGGACTGCGCCGCACCCTCGGCGGCCCGCTCGTCGTCATCGGGGAACGCGCGGTCGACCACGACTGGTCCCGCGCCTTTTCCCTCGCCCGGCGCTGCGCGGCGGTGGTGCGCGCGCTCGGGCACACCGACCTGGGCGCCACCACGCGCCGCTACGCGTTGTACGCCATGGTCTTCGACCCCGAGCGGGCCGGCGAGCTCGACCGCTTCCTCACCGCCTCCATCGGTTCGCTCCTCGACCACGACGAGCGGCGGGGCACCGGCCTCGTCGAAACCCTCAGCGCCTACTACGCCCACCACGCCAACGTCGCGGCGACGGCCCGGGCGTTGCACCTGCACGTCAACACGTTGCTCAAGCGGCTGGACCGGGCCGGCACGGTCCTCGGCCTCGACTGGCGCCGCGAGAACGACCTGGAACTGCGGCTCGGGCTCCGGCTGCACGAGCTCAGGGCGAGGACCGCCGCCTCGTGAGGCGCCTCGGGTGTACTGACCCGTGAGGTCGCCGCCGCGCGCCTGAAGTTCGTTGACGGTTGCGGGTTCGCGGTGGGCCGTGATGCCATGAATGAGTCATTCACGGCGCCGGATGCCAGGGTTCCGGCAAAGTCACCCAGCCTGGCTGCCCCGGCGCAGGCCAAGGGTCGGCGCCCTGGGCAGAGGTCTTGAATGGGTCATTCAGGACCTCCCAAGACCTGAATGACCCATTCAAGACGTCTGTATCCGGCTGCGGCGGTCGAGGCGGGCCCTGCCGAGGCGGAGGCGACCCCGAACCCGGCTTGGCCG
>NZ_JBFBBQ010000111.1:0-27005 GCF_040682775.1 Amycolatopsis sp. NPDC051106
CATCGAGGGACTTCAAGTCCCTCGATGCGACATTCACGGCTTACCGGTGGACGTGCTCAGGCGGCGTTGAACGTGTCCGGGTCCGGGCCGGTGCGCTCGCCGCGGTCCAGCGGGGTCAGCGACTCCAGCTCATCCTCCGCGAGGGTGAACCCGAACAGGTCAAAGTTCTCCTCGATCCGCGACGGCGTCACGGACTTCGGGATCACCACGTTGCCCAGCTGCAGGTGCCAGCGCAGCACGATCTGCGCCGGCGTGCGGCTGTGCTTCACCGCCAGGTCCGCGATCACCGGGTCGCCCAGCAGCGAGCCGCCCTTGGCCAGCGGGCTCCACGCCTCGGTCGCGATCCCGTGCTTCGCGTCGAACTCACGGACCTCCTGCTGCTGCAGGTAGGGGTGGAGCTCGATCTGGTTCACCGCCGGCGCGACGTCGGCCGCGTCGAGCAGCCGCGTGAGGTGCGCGGGCTGGAAGTTGGACACGCCGATCGCGCGGACCCGGCCGTCGG
The DNA here is from genome assembly GCF_040682775.1 of Amycolatopsis sp. NPDC051106. Classification (NCBI taxonomy): domain Bacteria; kingdom Bacillati; phylum Actinomycetota; class Actinomycetes; order Pseudonocardiales; family Pseudonocardiaceae; genus Amycolatopsis; species Amycolatopsis sp. NPDC051106. The sequence continues at coordinate 503 of NZ_JBFBBQ010000111.1, forward strand.
CGTGCAGCTTCTCGAACGCCTTCCACGTGTCGAGGTACTTGTCGCGCTCCGGCGTCGGCCAGTGGATCAGGTACAGGTCGAGCTGCTCCAGGCCGAGCTTTTCCATGCTCTTGTCGAACGCCTTGAGCGTCGAGTCGTAGCCCTGGGCGGAGTTCCACAGCTTGGTGGTGACGAAGAGCTCGTCGCGGGCGATGCCGGACTCGGCGATGGCCTGGCCGACGCCCTTCTCGTTGCCGTAGACGGCGGCGGTGTCGATGCTGCGGTAGCCCGCTTCGAGCGCGGCCTTCACGGCGGTGGCGGTCTCGTCGTCCGGGACCTGGAACACGCCGTAGCCCAGCTGGGGCATCCGCACGCCGTTGTTGAGTTCGATCACGGGCACGCTGGTCACTGAGGTTCCTTTCGGTGGGTGGTTCATCGGGCGGGTACCCGTTCCCCGGCTGCGAAACTAGCCGGGGTCTTGCGGTCGAGCATGCCGGAGACGAGTGCCACGGCGAGGCCCGCCGCGGCGAGCACGGCGCCGATCCAGTTGGGGGCGGTGTAGCCGAGGCCGGCGCCGATGGCCTGGCCGCCGAGCCACGCGCCGCCGGCGTTGCCCAGGTTGAACGCGGCGATGTTCGCCGCCGAGGCCAGCGCCGGGGCGCCCTCGGCCTTGGCCATCACGCGGGCCTGCAGCGGTGGGACGGTCGCGAATCCCGCCGCGCCGAACAACGCGATCGTGATCGCGGCCGGCACCTTCGCGTGCGCGGTGAACACGAACGCGACGAGCACCAGCGCCAGTGTGGCGAGGATGACGTACAGGCTGGGCATCAGCTTGCGGTCCGCGGCCTTGCCGCCGAGCAGGTTGCCGGCGAACAGCCCGGCGCCGAAGAGCACGAGCAGCCAGGTGACGGCGCCACTCGAGAAGCCCGCGACCTCGGTCATCATCGGCGCGATGTAGGTGAAGGACGCGAAGACCCCGGCGAAACCGAGCGCCGTCATGGCGAGGGCGAGCCACACCTGCGGGCGGCGGAACACGGCGAGTTCGCCGCGCAGGCCGACGTTGTCCCTCTTCGGCTGGTGCGGCACGAGCGCGAGGATGCCGATCGCGCCGACCACGCCCAGGGCGCTGACCACCCAGAACGTCGAGCGCCAGCCGAACGCCTGGCCGAGCGCGGTGCCGGCGGGCACGCCGAGCACGTTCGCCACGGTCAGCCCGGTGAACATCAGCGCGATCGCGCTGGCCTGCTTGGCCGGGGCGACCAGCGACGCGGCGACGACCGAGCCGACGCCGAAGAACGCGCCATGGCTCAGGGCGGCGACCACACGGCCGGTCATCAGCAGGCCGTAGCTCGGGGCCAGCGCCGAGAGCACGTTGCCCGCGATGAACAAGCCCATCAACGCGACCAGCACGGTCTTGCGTGGGACCCGTGAAGCGAGCGCGGTGAGCACGGGCGCGCCGACGACGACGCCGAGCGCGTAGCCCGAGATGAGCAGGCCTGCGGACGGGATCGAGACACCGAAGTCGGCCGCGACCTCGGGCAGCAGGCCCATGATCACGAACTCGGTGGTGCCGATCCCGAAAGCGCTGATCGCGAGCGCGAGCAGAGCGGCGGGCATGGACTTCCTTCTTCCGGAGTAGACTGATGAGCGTGAGCAACTACGAGCGTCCGAGATAGTTGCAGACGCCGTATATTGCACAAGCTTGATAGTGCGGCGTGCAAGGGAGTACGCGCAAGTCCGGGAGAGGTGAACCGTGTCACTGGACGACGACGCCGTCGAAGCCCGCGCGCAGGGCTGGCGCACGCTGGCCGCGTTGCACGCGCGGATCGAGGACAGGCTGCAGCGCGCGCTCGAACGCGACCACGAGCTGTCGGTGAGCGAGTACAGCGTGCTCGACGCGCTGGCCCGCCAGGACGGCTTCCACCTGCGGATGAACCAGCTGGCCAACGCGGTGGTGCTCAGCCAGTCGGCGACCACCCGGCTGGTCACGCGGCTGGAGGGCCGCGGGCTGCTGGCCCGCTACCTCTGCGCCGACGACCGCCGCGGCATCTACACGGAGGTGACGCCGGCGGGCCAGGCCCTCCTGACGGAGGCCCGCCCCACGCACGACACGGCGTTGGCGGAAGCCCTCGCCGAAGCGGAGACACTGCCGGAGCTCGCACCGCTGGTCGCCGCGCTCGGCACCCTCACGTTCGCCCCCTGACCTCAGCGCCACATTGGGGCGCTCGGGACCGCGCCCCGCTTGCTGAAACTTTCAGGGCTGTCGCGACACTTTCGCGACGTCCGCGGCCAAGTCCAAGGCAAAGCCGGGGGCGTCCCGGTCAGCGGGACACGACGGAAGTCGGTCCCGTTCGGCGGTGGGATTGGGGCGGACACGCGCCCTAACCCCTGCTCCATCCGTGGGACCCTTTTGCTGCCTGCGTTCGATAGTTTCGCTGGTCAGAACGATTTCTGTGGCTTTTGTGCCCGAAAGGCGCCGGCTGCCCTCGTTGACCCGATCGTTTCGCCGCACCTAATTTGTTGAACCACCAGACGAACCGGGGTGGTGTCGGCGTGGACTCCTCCTTCTCCCTCAAACCGGTGCGCCCGGCCGACCAGGCCGCCGTCCGCCGGAGCAACCTGGCGCTGGTGCTGCGGCACCTGCGGGACGCGGGACCCCGCTCGCGCGCGGCGATCGCCGCGGACACCGGGCTGAACAAGGGAACCGTCTCGAGTCTCGTCGCCGAGCTCGTCGAGCGCGGGCTGGCTCGCGAAGGCGAGCGGGAACGCGCCGGCGCGGTCGGGCGCCCGGGCACGATCGTCGAGCTGGACGGCCGGAGCGTCGGCGGCATCGGCGTCGAGATCAACGTCGACTACCTGACCGCGCTCGCCCTCGACCTCACCGGCACCGTGCTCTTCGAACAACGCGTGGCGCTCGACGTCCAAGCGCTTCCGGTGGCGAAGGTGCTCGACGCCGGCGCGGAGCTGGCCGCGCGGGCGCTGCGGGAATGCCGGCGGCTCGGGGTCGTGCCGGCCGGCGTGACCGTCGGGATCCCGGCGCTGGTCGACGAGAGCGGCACCGTCGCCTTCGCGCCGAACCTGCACTGGACCGACGTCCAGGTGGTCCGCGGCATCACCGAGCGGCTGACCCGACGGCTGGGCCCGCCGTCGTTCCCGATCCGCACGGCCAACGACGCGAACCTCGGCGCGCTCGGCGAGTACGCCATGGGCAGCATGGCCGGCACCGCCGACCTCGTGTACCTGACCGGCGAGATCGGCGTGGGCGGCGGAGTCATCTCCGGCGGACGGCTGCTCGGCGGTGCGGAGGGATTCGCCGGCGAGGTCGGGCACATCCAGGTCGACCCCACCGGCCGGATCTGCGGGTGCGGGCGCCGCGGCTGCTGGGAGACGCTCGTCGGGCTGGCCGGGATGCTGCGGCTCGCCGCCTCGCCGGCCGACCCGGTGCACGACCCGTCGCTCGACCTCGAACAACGGCTCGACATGATCCGCCGTCGCGCCGAACTGAAGGACAAGCGGACGCTCGACGCGCTGGCGCGGGTCGGCACCGGACTCGGGGTCGGCGCGGCCGTGCTGATCAACGTGTTCAACCCGCGCGTGGTGCTGCTCGGCGGCTACTTCGCCCAGCTGGGCCCGTACCTGCTCGGCCCGATGCTGACCGAGCTGGAGACCCGGGTGATCGCCCCGCGCATCGGCGGCTGCCGCGTCGAGCTGTCCTGGCTCGGGTTCTCCGCGGCTTCGCGCGGCGGCGCGCACGTCGCGCTGCAGGCGGTGTTCGACGATCCGGCGCTGGTGCCGGTGCGGCCGGAAAGGGACAGCGGATGACGTTCGTGGGATTGACCGGTATCGGCCAGGAGCACGCTCGAAGACCCGGTGGGCCTTCGTCGCGAAGGCGTGCGGAAACACTTGATCGACTCCGGCGATGTAGTCCGGGGGACATCTGCGTGCCCGGGGGCACCGCGCTCGCCGAGCCGGGCAGTGTCCCGACCCGCGTCCCGTCGGGGGCGACCGGCGCGGGCTGAACTCGCCGAACTTGGAGGATGAACATGGGGAAGATCGGTGTCTGGCTGATCGGCGCCCGAGGATCGGTGGCCACGACGGCCGTCGCCGGCGCCGCCGCCATGCGGGCGGGACTCACCGCGCGCACGGGCTGCGTGACCGAGCTGCCGGACTTCGCCGGCGCGGACCTTCCCGGCCTGGGAGACCTGGTCTTCGGGGGCCACGACGTCGTCGACACGCCGCTGGTCAAGCGGGCGGAGCAGTTGGCGGCGGCGGGGGTGCTGCCTTCGACCCTGCCCGGCCCGATCGCCGCCGACCTCGAAGCCGCCGAAGCCCGGCTGCGTCCGGCGCCGGACGGCGGCGGCCGCGCGGCGATCGACAGGATCGTCGCGGACCTGACGGAGTTCGGCGAGGGTCTGGACCACGTCGTCGTGGTCAACGTCTCCTCCACCGAGCCGCCGTGCACGCCGCACCCGGCACACGCGTCGCTCGCCGCGCTGGAAGCCGCGCTGGACGCGGGAGAGGACGTGCTCCCGGCGAGTGCGTTGTACGCCTACGCCGCGTTCCGCGCGGGCTGTGGCTTTGTCGACTTCACCCCGTCCACCGGCGCGCGGCTGCCCGCGCTGGACGAGCTGGCGCGCACGGCGGGGCTGCCGTACGCGGGCCGGGACGGCAAGACCGGCGAGACGCTGCTGCGGTCGGTGCTCGCGCCGATGTTCGCCCAGCGTGCGCTGAACGTGCTGTCGTGGTCGGGCACGAACCTGCTCGGCGGCGGGGACGGTGCCACGCTCGCCGACCCCGGTGCGGCGTCGAGCAAGAACGCGTCGAAGCAGCAGGTGCTCTCGCAGAACCTCGGCCGCGAGGTCGACGGCGAGGTGCACATCGACTACGTTCCCGCGCTCGGCGACTGGAAGACCGCGTGGGACCACGTGCTGTTCGAAGGGTTCCTCGGCGCCAGGATGACGCTGCAGCTCACCTGGCAGGGCTGCGACTCCGCGCTCGCCGCACCCCTGGTGCTCGACCTCGCCCGGCTGACCGGCAAGGCGTGCCGCGACGGCGTCGCCGGCCCGGTCGCCGAGTTCGGGTTCTTCTTCAAGGACCCGGCCGGGGACGGCCCGCACGACCTCGCGTCGCAGTACGCGGCCCTGCGCGAGTGGGCGAACCGGTGAAGGCGTACCTCGAACTCGTCCGCGCGCCCGCCGCGCTGACCGTGCCGGGGGACGCCGTCGCCGGGGCGGCCGCCGCGGGCTGGCCGTTCGGCCGCCGCACGCTGGGCCTGACCGGCGCGTCCGTCTGCCTCTACTGGGCGGGCATGGCGCTCAACGACTACGCCGACCGCCACCTCGACGCCATGGAGCGGCCCGAGCGGCCGATCCCGTCGGGCCGGATCAAGCCCGGCGCCGCGCTCGGCGTCGCGACCGGCCTGACCGCGGGCGGGCTGGGCATCGCCGCGGCCACCGGGGGCAAGAACGCCCTGCGGGTCGCGCTGCCGCTGGCCGCGACCGTGTGGGCGTACGACTTCGTGCTCAAGGAGACCGTGTTCGGCCCCGTTGCGATGGCCGCCACCCGCGTCCTCGACGTCCTGCTCGGGGCGGGTGGTGCCCGCGCGGCCCTGCCCGCGGCGCTGACCGTCGGGGCGCACACCCTGGCGGTGACGGCGTTGTCGAGGTCCGAAGTCCACGGCGCCCGGCCCGCCCTCCCGGCGGCCACCCTCGCCGCGACGGCCGGGGTGCGGATCGCCGCCGGCCGGGTCGGCCCGCTCGCCTCGGCGCTGCTCGGGACCTACGCCGTGACGACCGGGCGGGCGCAGTACGACGCCGTCCGCGACCCGGTCGCGCCGAAGATCCGCCGCGCGGTCGGCGCCGGGATCCACGGCATGATCCCGCTGCAGGCCGGGCTGATCGCCCGGACGGGGGCGTGGCGTTCGGCGCTGGCCGTCGCCGCCGCGTTCCCGATCGCCCGGGCGCTGAGCCGGAAGGTGTCACCGACATGAGGTTCGGGTACGGCACCAACGGTTTCGCCAACCACCGCCTCGGCGACGCCCTGCGCGTCCTGGCGGACCTGGGCTACGACGGCGTCGCGCTGACGCTCGACCACCAGCACCTCGACCCGTTCGGCCCGGACCTCGCCCGCCGCGTCGCGTCGCTGGCCGCGGAGCTGGACCGGCTCGGGCTGGCCGTCGTGATCGAGACCGGCGCCCGGTTCCTGCTGGACCCGTGGCGCAAGCACTCGCCGACGTTCCTCGACCCGGACCGGGCTGTCCGCATCGACTTCCTGACCCGGGCCGTCGAGATCGCGGCGGACCTCGGGGCCGAGGCTCTGTCGTTCTGGAGCGGGAACAAGCCGGCCGATCTGTCCACTTCGGACGCTTGGGAACACCTCGTCGCCGGCTGTGCGGACGTGCTGAAGGCCGCGGACGACCACGACGTCAAGCTCGGCTTCGAGCCCGAGCCGGGCATGCTCGTCGAGGACCTCGCCGGGTACTTCGAACTCTTGCGGCGGCTCGGTGACCCGCCGCGGTTCGGGCTGACGCTGGACATCGGGCACTGCCGGTGCAACGAGACGGCGTCCGTGCCCGACTGCGTGCGGCGGGCGCTGCCGCGGCTGGTGAACGTGCAGATCGACGACATGCGCCGCGGCACCCACGAGCACCTGGAGTTCGGCCAGGGGGAGATCGACTTCCCGCCCGTGCTGGCAGCGCTGGCGCCGTACCCCGGGCTGGTCGCGGTGGAACTGCCGCGCGACAGCCACGCGGCCCCGCGGATCGCCCGCGAGTCCCTCGAGTTCCTGCGCAAGGCGGTGGCCGCGTGAACGCTTGGCTGGATGAAGCACTGACCAAGGTCGCCGCCGACGCGACGGCGTTGCGGACGCTGTTCCCGGGCGTCGGCCGCCGGGTCGGCCGCGGTCCGTCGGACACCCCGGGCTGGACGGTCGACGACGTCGCGCGGGTCCGGCTGCTGAAAGCCGCGCCCGGGGCGGCCGCCGAGATGCCGGACCTCTACCGCTACGGCGACGCCGCCGAGAAGCGGGCCGTCCTCCGTGGACTGTCCGTTGTGGACATCGGGGACGCCGGGCTCGACCTGGTCGCCGATGCCCTGCGCACCAACGACACCCGGCTCGTCACCGCCGCGATGGGGGAGTACGCCGCCGAGCACCTGGACGACTCCGCCTACCGCCACGGCGTGCTCAAGTGCGTCTTCATGGGCATCCCGCTGGCCGAGGTCGCCGGGCTGGGCCGCCGGATCGACGAGGAGCTGCTGCGCATGATGCGGTCGTTCGCCGCCGAGCGCACCGCCGCGGGCCGCGCCGTGCCCGCCGACCTCCTCCCGCTGCTGAACGAACAGGACGCCTGATGCGCATCTTCGACCCGCACATCCACATGAGCTCGCGCACCACCGACGACTACGCGGCGATGCACGCCGCCGGCGTCCGCGCGCTCGTCGAACCGGCGTTCTGGCTGGGCCAGCCGCGCATGAACGTCGGCAGCTTCACCGACTACTTCGACGCGCTCGTCGGGTGGGAGCCGTTCCGCGCGAGCCAGTTCGGCATCGCGCACCACTGCACGATCGCGTTGAACCCCAAGGAAGCCAACGACCCGCGGTGCGCGCCGGTGCTCGACCTGCTGCCGCGCTACCTGGAGAAGGACGGCGTGGTCGCGGTCGGCGAGATCGGCTACGACTCGATGACCGCCGAGGAGGACAAGGCGTTCGCCGCGCAGCTCGCGCTGGCGATCGACCACGAACTGCCCGCGATGGTGCACACGCCGCACCGCGACAAGGCGGCCGGGACCGAACGCAGCATCGCCGTCGTCCGCGAGTCCGGCATCGCGCCCGAGCGCGTGGTGCTGGACCACCTCAACGAGGTGACCGTCGCGATGGTCAAGGAGTCCGGCTCCTGGATGGGGTTCTCGATCTACCCGGACACGAAGATGGACGAAGAGCGGATGGTCGCCATCCTGCGCGAATACGGGACCGAAAAGGTGCTGGTCAACTCCGCGGCCGACTGGGGGAAGAGCGACCCGCTCAAGACCCGCAAGACCGGCGACGCGATGCTGGCCGCCGGGTTCACCGAGGACGACGTCGACCGGGTGCTGTGGCGCAACCCCGTCGAGTTCTACGGCCAGAGCGGCCGGCTCGACCTCGAAGGCGAAGCGACGGAAGCCGAGTTCGCGGGCAACTCGATCCTGCGGGGTGCGCGCAAGTGAGGTTCCGGCACCGCGACGGCACGCTCGTCCACCTGGCCTACTGCACCAACGTGCACCAGGCCGAGGACCTCGACGGCGTGCTCACCCAGCTGGCCCGCTTCGGCGAGCCCGTGCGGGAGCGCCTGGGCGTCGACCGGCTCGGCCTGGGTCTGTGGCTGGCCCGGCCGGTGGCTTCGGAGCTGGTGGCCGACCCGGCCGCGGTTTCCCGGCTCCGGGGCGAACTGGCGGCTCGCGGCCTCGAGGTCGTCACCTTCAACGGGTTCCCGTACCAGGGGTTCCACGACCCGGTCGTCAAGCACAAGGTGTACCGGCCGGACTGGTCCACCCCCGAGCGGACGCGGTACACCCTCGACCTGGCCCGGCTGCTCGCCGAGCTGATGCCCGAAGACGCGGTCCGCGGCAGCGTCTCGACGCTGCCGCTCGGGTGGCGCACCGAATGGCAGGACGACGGCGGCCAGCTCGAACTGCTGGCCAAGGGGCTGGCGAAGCAGGAGCGTCCGGTGCGCGTGGCGTTCGAGCCCGAGCCCGGCTGCGTCATCGAGACGACCGCGCAGGCGGCGTCGCTGCTGTCCGAAGTGGACAAGAAGTGGCTGGGCGTCTGTCTCGACACGTGCCACCTCGCGGTCGGGTTCGAGGACCCGGCGGCCGCGCTCGGCCGGCTCGCCGCCGCCGGGCTCGACGTGGTCAAGCTCCAGGCGTCGGCCGCTTTGGAGGCGGCGAATCCGGCCGATCCGGCGACGCGGAAAGCCCTCGAGTCCTTCGTGGAACCGCGGTTCCTGCACCAGAGCAACGAAGGTGCTCCGTCAGGCGCCGATGACCTCGATCTCGCTCTGGCCGGCGAGCTTCCGGGCGAGGCGCCGTGGCGCGTGCACTTCCACGTGCCACTGCACGCCGACCCGGTGCCGCCGCTGACGTCGACCCGGCCGGTGCTGGTCGGGACCCTCGCCGAGCTGTTCGGCGGCGCGACCGCGCGCACCGACCACGTCGAGGTCGAGACCTACACCTGGCAGGTGCTCCCGGACGCACCCGCCGACGACGCCGGGCTCGTCGCGGGCATCGCGGCCGAGCTGGACTGGACCCGGCGTTCCCTTGTTGACCTAGGCTTGGAAGAGGTTTCGGAATGAGTTTGCTGGTCATCGACGTCGTGGGGCTGACGCCGCGGCTGCTCCCGCACATGCCGAACCTGCGCAAGATGGCCGAGCCCGGCTTCACCGCGCAGCTCGACACGGTGTTCCCGGCGGTCACGTGCTCGGTGCAGTCGACGTTCCTCACCGGGCTGCAGCCGGCCGAGCACGGGATCGTCGGCAACGGCTGGTACTTCCGCGACCTCGGCGAGATCTTCCTGTGGCGCCAGCACAACAAGCTGGTGCAGGGCGATAAGTTCTGGGACGCCGCCCGCCGCGCGCAGGCCGGACATCGCGTGGCGAACGTCTGCTGGTGGTACGCGATGGGCATGGACGTCGACCTGACGGTGACCCCGCGGCCGATCTACCACGCGGACGGCAAGAAGTCCCCGGACGCCTACACCCACCCGCCGCAGCTGCACGACCGCCTGGTCGGCGACCTCGGCGAGTTCCCGTTGTTCACCTACTGGGGCCCGACGGCGGCGATCACGTCGTCGAAGTGGATCATCGCCGCGGCGCAGAAGATCATGACCGAGGACAAGCCCGACACGACGCTCGTCTACATCCCGCACCTGGACTACGACCTCCAGCGGTTCGGCCCGGACGCGCCCCAGGCCGCGGCGGCCGCGCGCGAGATCGACACCGCGTTGAAGCCCTTGCTGGACTTCGCGGCCGCGGGTGGGCACACCGTCGTCGCGCTGTCGGAGTACGGCATCACGAACGCGAGCCGGCCGGTCGACATCAACCGGGCGCTGCGCCGCGAAGGCCTGCTCAACGTCTACGTCCAGGCGGGCATGGAGTACCTGGACCCGTGGACGTCGCGGGCGTTCGCGGTCGCCGACCACCAGGTCGCGCACGTCTACGTCGCCGACCCCGCCGACATCCCACGGGTGCGGGACATCGTCGCCGGACTGTCCGGAGTGGACGTCGTGCTCGACCGCGAGGGGCAGGCGGGGATCGGGATCAACCACGAACGCGCGGGCGAGCTGGTGGCGATCGCCGAGCCGGACGCCTGGTTCACGTACTACTACTGGCTGAGCGACGACCGTGCGCCGGACTTCGCGAAGACCGTCGAGATCCACCGCAAGCCCGGGTACGACCCGGCCGAGCTGTTCTTCGACCCGAACGACCCGGCGGTGAAGCTCAAGGCGGCGTCCGCGCTGGCGCGCAAGAAGCTCGGCCTGCGGTACTCGATGCAGGTCGTCCCGCTCGACCCCGCGCCGGTGCGGGGCAGTCACGGGCGGCTGCCCGACGCGCCCGAGGACGGGCCGGTGCTGCTGTGCTCGGACCCGGCGCTCGCGCGCGAAAAGATCCACGCCACCGAAGTCAAGGACCTGTTGCTCGCGGCTATCCGCACCGACTAGGACTCACCAGGAGGTCAGACATGGCACGACCGTTGACCCTGTTCACCGGGCAGTGGGCCGATCTGCCGTTCGAGGAGGTGTGCGAGCTGGCGAGCGGCTGGGGCTACGAAGGCCTCGAGATCGCCTGCTGGGGTGACCACTTCGAGGTGGATCGCGCGGTGGCGGAAGACGGCTACGTCCAGGCGAAGCTGGAGACGCTGGCCAAGTACGACCTCAAGGTGTGGGCGATCTCGAACCACCTGCTCGGCCAGGCGGTCTGCGACCACCCGATCGACGAGCGGCACGAGGCCATCCTGCCGGCGCGGATCTGGGGCGACGGCGAGCCCGAGGGTGTCCGGCAGCGGGCGGCGGAGGAGATGAAGACCACCGCCCGCGCCGCGGCGAAGCTCGGCGTGTCCACTGTGGTCGGTTTCACCGGCTCGTCGATCTGGCACACGGTGGCGATGTTCCCGCCGGTGCCGCCGTCGATGATCGAGCGCGGGTACGCCGACTTCGCGACGCGCTGGAACCCGATCCTGGACGTGTTCGACGAGGTCGGCGTGCGCTTCGCCCACGAGGTGCACCCGAGCGAGATCGCCTACGACTACTGGAGCACGGTCCGGACGCTGGAGGCGATCGGGCACCGCGAGGCGTTCGGGCTGAACTTCGACCCGTCGCACTTCGTCTGGCAGGACCTCGACCCGGTCGGGTTCCTGTGGGACTTCAAGGACCGCATCTACCACGTCGACTGCAAGGAGGCCCGCAAGCAGCTCAACGGCCGCAACGGCCGGCTCGGCTCCCACCTGCCCTGGGCGGATCCCCGCCGCGGCTGGGACTTCGTGTCCACCGGCCACGGCGACGTCCCGTGGGAGGACGTCTTCCGGATGCTCAACGCCATCGGCTACGACGGCCCCATTTCGATCGAATGGGAGGACGCCGGCATGGACCGCCTGACCGGCGCGCCGGAGGCACTGGAGTTCGTCCGCAAGCTCAACTTCACCCCACCCACCGCGGCCTTCGACGCCGCTTTCTCTTCGAAGTAACCGCGAGCGGAGGCGCGTTCGAAGGTCGCGCCTCCGCCTCATCGCTTCTGTTGTACGGGTGACCGCCAGCCCCGTCGGAAGGTGAACGAAACGGCTTCGGCCCGCTCCGGGGCGAAGCACGCTCAAAATCAGGAAGGACCCCGCATGTCTCCGTCCCCACCGAAGTGGGCGAGGCTGTTCGGCACCGCGCTCCTGGGCGCCGGCCTCCTGCTCACCGTCGACACCCCGGCCCGCGCGGACATCCCGCCCGCGGACTACCAGCAGGTCGCCCTCGCCACCGGCGCGGCCGAGCTGGGCGGCGAGGCGATGTCGCTCGCCGTGCTGCCGGACCGCTCGGTCGTGCACACCTCCCGCGACGGCACCGTCCGCGTCACCACCGCGGCCGGCGCGACCTCCGTCGCGGCCAAGCTGAACGTCTACACCCACGACGAGGAAGGCCTCCAGGGCGTCGCCGCCGACCCCGGCTTCGCCACCAACCGCTACGTCTGGCTGTACTACTCGCCCCGTCTGTCCACACCGGACGGTGACGCGCCGACCGAAGGCACCGAAGCCGACTTCGCGCCGTTCAAGGGCGAGCTGCACCTGTCGAGGTTCGTCCTCAAGACCGACAACACCCTCGACCTGGCCAGCGAAAAGGTCGTCCTGAAGGTCGCCAACGACCGCGGCCAGTGCTGCCACGTCGGCGGCGACATCGACTTCGACGCCGCCGGCAACCTCTACCTCACCACCGGCGACGACACCAACCCGTTCTCCTCCGACAGCTACTCGCCGATCGACGAACGGACCAACCGCAACCCGCAGTTCGACGCGCAACGCTCGTCCGGCAACACGAACGACCTGCGCGGCAAGCTCCTGCGGATCCACCCGCAGGCGGACGGGACGTACACGATCCCGTCCGGCAACCTCTTCGCGCCGGGCACCGCGAGCACCCGGCCGGAGATCTACGCGATGGGCTTCCGGAACCCGTTCCGGATGAGTGTCGACAAACCGACCGGCGTCGTCTACCTCGGCGACTACGGCCCGGACGCCGGTGTCACCGACGCCAACCGCGGGCCGCAGGGCCAGGTCGAGTTCGACCGGATCACGAGTGCGGGCAACTTCGGCTGGCCGTACTGCACCGGCTCGAACACGACGACCGAGACGTACAACCACTACACGTTCCCGAGCGGCCCGTCCGGCGCGAAGTACGACTGCGCCGGCGGCCCGACGAACTCCTCGTTCCGCAACACCGGCCTCGCCAAGCTGCCGGTGCCGAAGCCCGCGTGGATCAAGTACGCGGGCGACGAGGGTTCGCCGCCGGAGTTCGGCAGCGGCTCGGAGTCGCCGATGGGCGGACCCGTCTACCGCTACGACGCCGCTTCGACGTCCCCGGTCAAGTTCCCGCAGTCCTTGGACGGCAAGTACTTCGCGGGGGAGTACGGGCGCAAGTGGATCAAGGCGGTGACCGTCAACGCCGACGGCAGCCGCGGCACGATCGAGGACTTCCCGTGGACCGGCACGCAGGTCATGGACATGGCGTTCGGCCCCGACGGCGCCCTGTACGTCCTCGACTACGGCACCGGAAGCGACAACCAGGCGCTCTACCGCGTCGAGTACCTCGCGGGCACGAACCGCAGCCCGGTCGCGAAGGCGGCGGCCGACAAGACGTCCGGCCCGAACCCGCTGACCGTGAACTTCTCCTCCGCGGGCAGCAGCGACCCCGAAGGCGGGGCGCTGGGCTACCGCTGGGACTTCGGCGACGGCCAGACGTCGACCGCGGCGAACCCCGCGCACACCTACACCACGAACGGCACCTACTCGCCGACGCTCACGGTGTCCGATCCGGAGGGCCTGACCGGCACCGCGAGCCTGGTCGTCACGGTCGGGAACACCGCGCCGTCGATCTCGCTCGGCAGCCCGGCCGACGGGCAGCTGTTCTCCTTCGGGGACACGGTTCCGTTCCAGGTGACCGGCAGCGACCCCGAGGACGGGCCGCTGGACTGCTCGAAGGTCAAGGTCACCTACTTCCTCGGCCACGACAGCCACGAGCACCAGATCACCCAGCAGACCGGGTGTGCCGGCTCGATCGCCGTCCCGGTGGACGGTGAGCACGACGCCGCGGCGAACATCTACGGCGTCTTCGACGCGCAGTACACCGACAAGGGCGGGCTGACGTCGCACAGCGTCCGGAAGCTGCAGCCGCGGCACCGGCAGGCCGAGCACTTCGGGGCGCAGTCGGGGATCCAGCTCGCCGACCACGGTTCCGCGGAGGGCGGCCGGACGGTCGGGTACACCGACGACGGCGACTGGATCTCGTTCACGCCGTACGCGCTGGGCAACGCTTCCTCGATCAGCGCCCGGGTGTCGTCCGGCGGCCCCGGCGGCACGCTGGAGGTCCGCGCGGGCTCGCCGACCGGCACCCTGCTCGGGTCGGCGGCCGTCGCCAACACCGGGGACTGGGACACGTTCCAGAACGTGACGGCGAACCTGGCGAACCGGCCGGCCGGCACGACGACGCTGTACCTCGTGTTCAAGGGGGTCACCGGGCAGGGCAACCTGTTCGACCTCGACGCGTTCACCTTCGCCACCGCGACCCAGGCGGGAGCGGTCGAAGCCGAGTCGTTCACGTCGGGATCGGGCGTCCAGGTCGCCCCGCACGCCGCGGCGAGCGGCGGGAACACCTTGGGCTACATCGAAAACGGTGACTGGGCCGGGTACGCGTCGGTGAGCACGGCGGGCGCGCGGACCTTCACCGCACGGGTGTCGTCGGCCGGCGCCGGCGGCACGATCGAGGTGCGCGCGGGCTCGGCGACCGGGACGCTGCTGGGTACGGTTTCGGTGCCGCCGACGGGCGACTGGGAGGTCTTCCAGACCGTCACGACGTCGGTGTCGAGCGGGTCCGGGCCGCTGTTCCTGGTGTTCCACGGCGGTTCCGGTTCCCTCTTCGACGTGGATTCCTTTACGCTGAGCGGTATGCCGACCCAGGTCGATCCCGAGTACGACGTGCTGGTGTTCTCCAAGACGGCCGGTTTCCGGCACGCCGCGATCCCGGCCGGGATCCAGGCGATCCGGGAACTGGGCGCCGCGAACGGCTTCGGCGTCACGGCGACCGAGGACGCTTCGGTGTTCACAGCCACCGAACTGGCGAAGTACCAGGCGGTGGTGTTCCTCTCGACCACCGGTGACGTGCTGGACGCGACCCAGCAGGCGGCGTTCGAGTCCTATGTGGAGGGTGGCGGCGGCTACTTCGGCGTCCACGCCGCGGCGGACACCGAGTACGACTGGCCGTGGTACGGGCAGCTCGTCGGCGCGTGGTTCAAGAGCCACCCGGCGATCCAGCAGGCCCGGTTCGTGACGGAGGACGGCACCCACCCGGCGACGGCGCACCTGCCGGCGGTCTGGACCCGCACGGACGAGCTGTACAACTACCGGACGAACCCGCGTGGCCAGGTGCACGTGCTGCAGACGCTGGACGAGTCCAGCTACACCGGCGGCGAGATGGGCGGCGACCACCCGATCACGTGGTGCCACCCGCAGGGCGGCGGCCGGGCGTTCTACACCGGTCTCGGCCACACGATCGAGTCGTATTCGGACAACGCCTTCCGCGCTGAACTGCTCGGCGGCATCCGTTACGCCGCAGGTGTGGTTCCCGCAGACTGCGGTGTCTCCTCAGGATCCACTGTGGAGGGTGAGTCGTTCACGTCGGGTTCGGGTGTGCAGATCGCGTCGCACGCTCCGGCGAGCGGCGGCCAGACGCTGGGCTACATCGAGAACGGTGACTGGGCCGGGTACGCGTCGGTGAGCACGGCGGGCATCACGCGGTTCAGCGCGGTCGTGTCCTCCGCGGGAGCGGGCGGCACGATCGAGATCCGCGACGGCTCGGCGACCGGCACCCTCCTGGGCACGGTCGCGGTGCCGAACACCGGCGGCTGGGAGACGTTCCAGACCGTCTCCGCCACGGTCACCGGCGGCTCCGGCCCGCTCCACCTCGTCTTCCGGGGCGGCGCGGGCTCGCTGTTCGACATCGACACGCTGACCGTGTCGTAGTGCTCTGAAGGCCACCATGAGGGCGTCCAGTTCCCTCATGGTGGCCTTCAGGGGCTTTACCGGACGCCGAGGAGGTGCTCCAGGGCCAGCTGGTTCAGCCGCGTGAAGTGGTAGCCGCGGGCGGCGGCCGCGTCGAGGTCGAAGTCGTCCTTGAGGAGGTCGTCGAACGACTCGCCCGGCGCCAGCGTCGGCGTCGCCAGCTCCGGCACCCGGGACGCCGCCAGCGCCTCGGCCACCTCCGGGTCCGAACGGAACTTGGCCGCCTTCTCCTTGAGGATCAGGTACGTCCGCATGTTCGCCGCGGCGGACACCCACACGTCCGACGGGTCCTCGGTTCGCAGCGGCTTGTAGTCGAAGTGGCGCGGACCCTCGTAGCCGCCGTTCTCCAGCAGGTCGACCAGGAAGAACGCGCTCTTCAGGTCGCCGTGGCCGAAGATCAGGTCCTGGTCGTACTTCGGGCCGTGCTGGCCGTTGAGGTCGATGTGGAACAGCTTGCCCTGCCACAGCGCCTGCGAAATGCCGTGCACGAAGTTGAGCCCGGCCATCTGCTCGTGCCCGACCTCGGGGTTGAGCCCGAACATCTCGGGCCGCGCGAGCTGCGAGATGAAGCCCAGCGCGTGCCCGATCGTCGGCAGCAGGATGTCGCCGCGCGGTTCGTTCGGCTTGGGCTCGAGGGCGAACCGCAGCGAGTAGCCCTTCTCGACGACGTAGTCGGCGAGCAGGTCCAGGCCCTCCTTGTAGCGGGCCAGCGCCGCCCGGACGTCCTTCGCGGCGTCGGACTCGGCGCCCTCGCGACCACCCCAGACGACGTAGGTCTCCGCGCCCAGCTCGGCCGCGAGGTCGATGTTGCGGCGCACCTTCCGCAGGGCGTAGCGCCGGACGTCACGGTCGTTGCTGGTCAGGCCGCCGTCCTTGAACACCGGGTGGGTGAACAGGTTCGTCGTCGCCATCGGCACCTTGAGGCCGGTCTCGGCCAGCGCCTTGCGGAACCGCTCGATCGCCTTGTCGCGGTCGGGCTCGGTGGCCAGGAGGTCGTCGTCGTGGAACGTCACGCCGTAGGCGCCCAGCTCCGCGAGCCGGTGCACGCTCTCCACCGGGTCCAGCGCCGGCCGCGTCGCGACCCCGAACGGGTCGTTGGCCGGCCACCCCACGGTCCAGAGACCGAAGGTGAACTTGTCGGCCGGCTGGGGAGCGTAGTCGCTCATGACTGTCCCTTCATTTAGTTCACGTTGTAGACTAAATATGCGCCGCGGTGGTCCCGGGCGTCAAGAGGCCGGTTAGAGTGGTTCGCAGGAGGGGGCGCGATGACCCAGGCCGTGCGGCACGATTCGATGCGCGCCCGCAACCTCGAGGTCGTGCTGGGCGCGGTCAGCCGCGGCGGCCCGCTGACCCGTGCCGCGCTCGCCGAGCTCACCGGGTTGACCAAGTCGACGGTGAGCAAGCTCGTCGGTGACCTGCTGGACGGGGGCCTGCTGGCCGAGACCGGCCCCGCGCGGGCGGGCGAACGCGGCCGGCCGGGCGTGGAGGTCGTGCTCAGCGGCGCGCGCGTGGCGTCGCTGGGGCTGGAGATCAACGTCGACTACCTCGCGGTCCGGGTGCTCGACCTCACCGGCGGGGTCCGGTTCGCCGCCCGCCGCGAGCGGGACAACCGGGGTTCGCGGCCGAAGAAGGTCCTGGCGGAGCTGCAGGCGCTGGCGTCGGAGGCGTTGACCGAGACGCACCGGCTCGGGCTGGAGGTCGCGGGCGCGGTGCTGGCGGTGTCCGGCCCGGTCGGCGACGGCGTGCTGTTCAGCGCCCCCAACCTCGGCTGGCAGGATGTCCGCGCGGCCGACCTGCTGCGCCTGCCGATCCCCGTCGAGCTGGACAACGAGGCGAACCTCGCGGCACTGGGCGAGCTCTGGTTCGGCGACGGCGAGCGCGACTTCCTCTACGTCTCCGGCGAAGTCGGCATCGGCGCGGGGCTGGTGGTGAACGGCACGCTGTTTTCCGGCGCTCGCGGGCTGGCGGGCGAGCTGGGCCACGTCGTCGTGGCGCCGGGCGGGCCACCGTGCCGGTGCGGCGGCAGCGGCTGCCTGGAGACGTTCGCCGGGCAGGAGGCGCTGCTGACGGCGGGGCGGGCTTCGTCCGTGCCCGCGCTGCTGGCGGCCCTATCCCGGGGCGACACGGCGGCCGCGGAGGCGTGCGCGGCGGCCGGGCGGGCGCTCGGCGTCGCGCTGACCTCGGCGGTGAACCTCCTGGACCTCGACCGCATCGTCCTGGGCGGAGTGTTCACGCAGCTGTACCCGTGGCTGTCCGGCCCGGCATCGGAGGTGCTGTCGACCCGGCTCACCGGCCTCCGGGGCGCACCACCGGTGCTGTCGGCGTCACGCCTCGGCGGCGACGCGGCAACGCTGGGGGCGGCGGGCCGGGTGGTGCACCGGGTACTCGCGGAGCCGGCGCCGTTCCTGGCCCGGGTTCAGGAGGCGTAAGCCGGCGGTCCCGATGCAGTGAATGACCCATTCCTGTCGTCGGACGCAGTGAATGAGTCATTCACTGCGTGGGACCGGCCTGCGCTCGCCGGGGTGGGAGCCCGACCCGGGTTCAGGAGGCGTAAGCCTCCACTTCGGACAGCTGGCCGGCGGGCCAGCCGGTGTTGCCGGTGAAGCTCAGCCGGACGAACTGCCCCGGCGTCGCCGGCACCTGGATGGTCACCGTGTTCCCGTTCGCCGGGTCGAAGACATACCCGGCCGGGCTGCCACCGTTCACCGAGATCGTTTGCGTCCGGGTGCCCCACGACGGGGGCAGCTTCAGCACCACCCGCCCCACCGTGGCCGGTGCGCCCAAGTCCACCGTCAGCGTCTGCGGGAACGCGTTGTTCGTGCTTTCCCAATAGCTCGAAGCATTGCCATCGACCGCGTTGCCCGCCGGGTACCCGCCTTGGGAGCCGCTCGCCGAGACCGGCCGTCCACGCGCCAGGTCGACCGAAGCCGGTGGCGGACCGCCGAGCTGCGAGGCCCAGTAGCGCGTCCGGTCCAGGTAAGCCGTCTCCGATGCCGCGCCGGAAGTCCCGTAGGCGCCGGAGAACGTCTCGTAACCGCCCGAAGGCGGCGACGAGCGGGCCGGTTCGATCACCGAGCCTTCGTGCCATTCGTTGAACGACGTCACCGAAACCCAGTCGGCACCCGCGGAAAGCGCGTTCTGCCACTCCCGGTCGTAGGTCGCCCCGTTGTCGCGGCCCAGGGTCGGGGTCGTGTTGCCCGGCACCGCGCGATCGTCGTTGTACCCCGGGCCCACCGAAGGCGCCCACACCAGGCCGTTCGCCTCGCAGTACGCGCCCGCTTCGCGCCAGCCCGGCGCCGTGGCCCCGGCGATCGCGTCGTAGGTGTACATCCCGCCGAAGTGCGCGACCTTGCTCGTGTCCGTCGTCTGCGCCAGCACGATCGCCGACGACCGCACCTGGTCCAGCGGCGTCCAGTCCGTGATGCGCAGGCTTTCGAAGACGTAGAACGCGCCGCGGCCGCCCTCGCGGTAGAACGCCGGACTGGAGCCGTAGCGCCCGAGGAGGTACTCGATGTCCGAGACCGTCGACGACGCCGTCCGCCCGTTGTACGGCTCAAGGTGCCACGCGACGCGGATCCCATGCCGCGCCGCGGCTTCCAGCACGCCCGCCGCCAGACCGTCCTCATAGGACCCCTGACCCCACCAGCTGTAGACGAGCACCCCGGCGCCGGACTGCTCGATCCACCGCAGGTGCTGCTCGACGGCGCCGGAGAAGTCGCCGGAGTCGTACGGGCCCAGCACCGGGTAGAAGTTCGCGCCGATGTCGTCCGGCGGCGTGTGCCCGCCTTGCTGCCAGTGGCGGTACTCGCCGGCGCTGTTGCCGTACCACGGGTAGTAGAACAGGTGGGTCCGGCTCGAAAGCGCCGCCGCGGCGTGCGCGGTGCCCGGCAAAGTCCCGGCCAGTAAGAGAAGCGCGGCGAGCCACGCCGAAATCCGTCGCATGCGGACCCCCTCGGTGGGTGCGGAGTGATCCAGACCATACGGACGCGCCACGGACGAGGGCAACACTTCACCGGACATACGCAAACTTGCGTCGGAAACCCACCAGGAACCACCAGGAAAGCGGCCGGGAAAACGAAAACCGCCCCGGGTGAGACCCGGGGCGGTTTCCGCTGAACGGGACTAGCTCACGGAGTTGACCAGCACCAGCGAGGAGCCGACCGTGACACCCGTGTCGGTCTGCACGGTCAGCTGACCGCGCAGGACCCGGCCCGCCGCGGGAACGGCGCCGGCCGTCACCGTCGCCGGCACCGTCCACGAGCTGCCCGACGCGCGCGCCGCGTTCGCGTCGGTCACCGCGACCGAACCGAAGGCGGGGTTGGTGAACACGTCGAGGTAGTCGAACTCGGTGGTGCCCGCGGGCACCGCGTACCCGTCGACCAGGGCGATCCAGACGCCCGCGGCCGGGTTGGCCACGGTCACCGACTCTTCCGAGTCACCGTCCGCGCTCTGGCCCGCCACCACGCACGACCCGGTCGTGCAGTTGTACAGCACCAGGTCCAGGTCGGCGCCGACGTCGGACGTCTTGCCGATCGTGGCCGTCAGCGACGTCGAACCCGGCGTCACCGCGATCTGGTACTGCTGCTGCGCGCCTTCGGCGATCGACGGCCGCGAGATCTTCGCACTGCCCAGCGTGGCGCCGGTCAGCTTGCCGGTGAACGCGCCGAGCGTGTTCGTCACGGTGTACGAACGCGCGATCGGCTGGCCCAGCGTCGCCGAAGCGATCGTGTCCGGGTTGGGTGCGATGGTCGTGCCCAGCACCGAAGCCGACAGCTTGTACGCCGCGTTGTCCACATCGGACGTCCGGCGTGCTTCCACGACGATCTCCCACACGCCCGGCAGCGGGTTGGCGATGGTCCGGCTGGTCGGCGTGCCGCCGGGGCAGCCCGCGCCCGCGTCGGGGAGGTAGCAGTACGTCGTCGAGGTGCTCGCCTCGGCCGGGACACCGGTCGGGTCGTAGCGCAGGAACCGCACCTGACCCTTGCCCGGGGCGCCGGCCCCCGCGTCCAGGTCCACCTTCAGCGCGCTGGCGCCCTGCGGCACCCGCACGAAGTAGCTGGTCGCCTGGTTGCGGGCGATCTTCCCGGAGACGTCGACCTGGAAGCCCTTGGCGGCGGCGAACTCCTGCGGCGCGAAGACCGTGTTGAGGGTCTGCACGTCGATGCCGATGGTCAGCGGGTTGTCCAGGTACAGCAGCGCCGAGTGGACGCCCGCGTTCTTCGGGTTCACCTTGACGTCGAACTTCACCGGCGTGTTCAGCGGCAGCACCACCGTCGACGCCGAGGAGAACGTCCCGTCGTTGCCGGTCCACCGCGCGAAGTACGGCACCGGCTTCGCCGAGCCCGTCGTGCGGGTGATCGTGTACGTGCGGGTGTAGGCCTTGCCCGTGGTCACGCCCTCGCGGTCGTGGATGCCCACGCCCGTGTTCGGCGTGGCCAGCAGGCCCGACAGCGCGGTGTGCACCTCGACGGACGTCGCGACGGCGTCCGGCTTCGGGTTGAGCGACAGCGCGACGAACGCGGCCGGGACGTTGAACAGGCCCGCGCCCTGGGCGTACGCGCCGATGCCCGGCACGAACCGCGCGGTCGACTTGATGGCCGCGCGCAGCTGCGCGACCGGCGGGCGCTGGCCCTGGTGCGTCGCCTTGTACGCGCTCACCAGCAGTGCCGCCGCGCCGGTCGCCTGCGGCGCCGCCATCGACGTGCCCTGCAGCATCGCGTAGCCCGCGGGCAGGGCGTACGTGCCGGCCACCGGGCCCGGCGCCTCCCAGCGCGGGGTGGTGGAGATCGCCGCGCCGGGCGCGATGATGTCCGGCTTGAAGCCGCCGTCCTCACGCGGGCCGCGCGAGGAGAACGGGTGCAGCGACTCGGCGTTCTGGGTCTTCGAGCCGTAGTTCGAGAGCCAGGTTTCCTTGGTGATGTAGGAGCCGACCGAGATCGCGTCCGTGGCCACCGACGGGTCGCCGACGGTGTTCGCGCCCGCGCCGCTGTTGCCGGCCGAGATGAAGATCTGGACGTTGTACTCGGCGATCGTGCGGTTGTAGAGCTCCGCGCGGGCGTTGTTGCCGTCGTTGAGCGCCGGCAGGCCGCCGATCGAGATGTTGATGACGTCGGCGCCGTGGCTGGCGGCGTAGACGACGCCGTCGACCAGGCCGCTGGACGTGCAGGCGCTGCCGGTGAGGCAGACCTTGACCGCCAGGACCTTCGCGCCCGGGGCCGCGCCGTCCATCTTGCCGCCGAACAGGTCGTTGCCGGTGGCGATGCCCGCGACGTGCGAGCCGTGCTCGGCGCCGGCGATGCCGATGCCGACGAAGCCCGGCTTGTCGGTCTGGACCACGAAGGCCATCCGCTCGGCGATGTCGGTCGCCGGGTTGTCGGTGCCGAAGAAGCCGACGTCGTACTTCTTGGCGTAGTCGGTCATCGGCTTCTCGTCGGTGAAGTCGCCGTTGCCGTTGAGGTCGACGCGGACCTCCTTGGTCACGCTGTCCTGCAGCACGCCCCAGGAGTCGGCGCGGTCGCCGTCGCGGTTGACGTCACCGCCGGTCTCGCTGTCCGCGGCACCCAGGTCGCCGGCGGTCTCGGTGAACAGGCCGAAGGTGTACGGGCCGCCGGTGGCCGGGGCGGTCCAGGTCTTGGCGTTCGAGGTGAAGGTGCCGGTGTAGGTCTGGGTCGACTGCTTGACCCAGGTGCCGTCGCCGGAGTTGGTGGCGTTGGCGTTGTACCAGTCGACGATCTTGCGTTCGCCGTGGCTGGTGGTGGCCAGCGCGGGGGAGTCGAGGTCGACGCCGGAGTCGAGCACCGCGACGGTGGTGTCCTTGCCGTCCCAGTTGGGCAGCACCTGGCCGAACTGCGCGGCGTAGGTGTCGCCGGTCGGAAGGTACGGGTTCACGCGCGGGGTGTTCTTGCCCGGCGCGGGCTGCGGCGCCGGGTCCTGCGCGCCGTCGGGCTTCGGGTCGTCGCGGTAGACGAGGCCGTCGACGTCGACGGCGTTGACCGACTTGAGCTTCGCGGCCTTCTCGGCCTTGTCCGTCGGGACGCTGACCTTGACGTAGTCGAGCTTGGTGTCGGTGGACTGGACGACACCCCCGAGCGCCTTGAGCTCGTTCACGGCGGCGCCGGTCTGGCCCTTCTCCGCCGCGATCAGCAGTGTGACGTCGGGCTTGCCGGCCTTCTCGGCTTCGGCGACGAGGGCGCGGTCGTGCTCGTCGAGGGTCTTGCCGTCGGCCGCGCCCGCGGTCGGCGGGGCCTGCTGGGCGGAGGCCACCGGAACGGCGACGCCGAGGACGGAAGCGCCGAGTGCGGTGGCGAGGACGGTGATCCCGGCCCGCCGTCTCCAGCGAGATCTGTGGTCAGTCACTGAGTGGACCCTTCGTGAAGTGATGCGTCCGTGAAGTACACCTCGTGGGATCTTCGGCAGCAATAAGACAGTTAGCCCATAGACCGCAATTGGTTGCGAGCCAAATGGCCTAACGGGATGAGCGGTTAGGCGGTCACGCGAAGCCGCACTTTCACGTGAAAGTGCGGCCTTGCTATGCGCACGTGTAGGCGGCTATATTCTCGTGTAGCCAGCTACACGCACGTATAGGACGTCCATGAGCCTCGAAGACCTGACCGCGCGGGCCCGGATCCGCGACGCCGCCATCCGGCTGTTCACCGACCGCGGCATGGAGAAGACGTCGATCCTCGACATCGCGAAGGAGGCCGGGGTCTCGGGTGGCCTGATCCGCCACCACTTCGGGTCCAAGGACGGCCTGCGCGAGGCCTGCGACACCTACGTCTTCGACGAGCTGCTGAAGTTCAAGGAGGAGGCGCTGGCGAAGGGGCAGGCGGACCCGGCCTTCGTCCCGACGTTCGACACCCGCCAGCTCCTCTTCCGCCGGTACATGGGCCGCGCGATGATCGACGGCTCCGAAGCCGCCGCGGCGCAGTTCGTCGAGATCGTCGACGGCACCGAACGCTACTTCCGCGAGCAGGGCATGGACATGCCCGACCCGCGGGGCGTCGCCGCCGCGCTCGCCGCGATGACCGGCGGGCTGATGATCCTGCAGGACCACGTCGCGCGGGCGCTCGGCGAGGAGCCGGGCACGAACGAGGCGATGCTGCGCATGTCGCTCGCCGCCGGGCACCTGTTCCTGAACCCCCTCGGCGACGCCGAAATCCTCGAAAAGGCCCGCGAAGCGCTGGCCGCCTACGAACGGAAGGAATGACGATGGCCGAAGCGATCACCGCCGACGGCCTCACCAAGGCGTTCGGCCGGACGCGAGCCCTCGACGGGCTCGACCTGACCGTCCACACCGGCGAGGTGCACGGGTTCCTCGGGCCCAACGGCGCCGGCAAGACCACCACGATCCGCGTCCTGCTGGGGTTGATGCGGGCCGACGGCGGCCGCGTCACCCTGCTCGGCGGGAACCCCTGGACCGACGCCACCGAGCTGCACCGGCGGCTCGCGTACGTGCCGGGCGACGTCACGCTCTGGCCCAACCTCACCGGCGGCGAGGTCATCGACCTGCTCGGCCGGCTGCGCGGCGGGCTCGACAAGACGCGGCGCGCGGAACTCGTCGAGCGCTTCGACCTCGACCCGCGCAAGAAGGGCCGGACGTACTCGAAGGGCAACCGGCAGAAGGTCGCCCTCGTCGCCGCGCTCGCGTCCGATGTGGAGCTGCTGGTGCTCGACGAGCCGACGTCCGGGCTCGACCCGCTGATGGAAGAAGTGTTCCGGCAGGTCGTCGAGGAAGAGCGGCAGCGCGGCGACCGGACCGTGCTGCTGTCCTCGCACATCCTGTCCGAGGTCGAGGCGCTCTGCGACCGCGTCACGATCATCCGGGCCGGGCGCACCGTCGAGTCGGGCACCCTGGACGAGCTGCGGCACCTGGGCCGGATCACCATCGACGCCTCGCTCGCGCGCGTGCCGGACGGCCTGGCGGCGCTGCCGGGGGTGCACGACCTGAGCACGTACGGCTCGCACGTCCACCTGTCCGTCGACCAGTCTTCGCTGGACGACCTGATGCGGCACCTCGCCGAAGCCGGGCTGCGGAGCCTGGTGAGCCGGCCGCCGACGCTCGAGGAACTGTTCCTGCGCCACTACCGCCACGACGAGCCGGTCGGAGCGGCGCGATGACCGGGACCTGGTCGCTGCTGCGGCTGGTGCTGCGCCGCGACCGGCTGCTGATGCCGCTGTGGATCGTCTGCCTGGCGGTCGCGCCGATGGGCTACCTGTCGTCGATCGAGGCGGCCTACCCGGATGCGGCGTCGCGGCAGCACTTCTACGACCTCAACGCTTCCAGCGCGACCTTCGTCGTTCGCAACGGTCCGCTGTACGGCTCGTCGGTCGGCAACCTCCTCGCGTGGCAGTGCGGGTTCGTCCCGGTCGTCGTCGGGCTGATCGCGCTGCTCACGGTCGTCCGGCACACCCGGACCGAGGAGGAGGCGGGCCGCCGCGAGCTGACCGGCGCGACCGTCGTCGGGCGGCACGCGGGGTTGGCGGCGGCGGTGCTCGCCACCTGCGGGGCGTGCCTGGTGTACGGGCTGCTGGTCGGGCTCGGCCTCTCCGCGCAGGGCGTCTCCTTCCCCGGTGCGCTGGCGCTGGGTCTCGGGTTTTCGTTGGCAGGCTGGGTGTTCGCGGGTGTCGGCGCGGTCGCCGCGCAGCTCACGTGGGGTGCGGGCGGCGCGCGGGGCATCGGGATCGGCGTGCTGGTCCTGGCGTTCCTGCTGCGTGCGGCGGGCGACAGCAGCACTTCGGCGGGCTGGGTCGCGTGGCTGTCGCCGATCGGCTGGGCGCACCGGATGCGGCCGTTCGCCGGGGAGCAGTGGTGGGTGCTCGCGTTGGCTGTCGTCTTCACCGGCTTGCTCGTGGTGTTGGGGGTGGTTTTGTCCGCGCGGCGCGACCTCGGGGCGGCGCTGCTCCCGGCCCGGCTGGGGCGGGCGACGGCGAAGGCGTCGCTGCGGTCGCCGCTGGCGCTGGCGTGGCGGCTGCAGCGGGGGACGCTGCTGGTCTGGACCGTCTGCCTGGCGCTGGTCGGGCTGCTGATGGGCGGGGTCGGGAAGAACGTCGCGGAGATGATGCGGGACAACCAGGCCGTCGCGGACGTGTTCTCGCGCCTCGGCGGTGGCGGCGCGATGACGGACGCCTACCTGGCCGGGACGATGACGTTGTTCGGCTTGGCCGCGGCGGGTTACGCGGTGCAGGCGACGCTGAAGCTGCGTGCCGAAGAGACGGCGGGCCGGGCGGAACCGCTGCTGGCGACGGCGGTCGGCCGGATCGGCTGGGCGCTCGCGCACCTGACGTTCGCGGTGCTGGGGTCGGCGTTCTTGCTGGCCGTGACCGGTCTCGCGACCGGCGCGGCGGTTGGCGCGTCGCTGGTTCCGGCGGCGCTGGCCCAGCTGCCGGCGGTGTGGGTACTGGCGGGACTGGCGGCCTTGCTGATCGGCCTCTTCCCGCGGTTCGCGGCGGCGGCGTGGGGGCTGCTGGGCGCGTTCCTGCTGCTGTCACTGGTGGGAACGGCCTTGCGCTGGAACGAGGTGGTGCTGGGAATTTCGCCGTTCCAGCACCTGGCGCGGCTGCCGGGCGGGACGTTCTCGGTGGCGCCGGTGGTGTGGCTGGTGGCGATCGCGCTGGTGGCGGGCATCGGTGGCCTGGCAGCGTTGCGACGCCGTGACATGCCGGTGGGCTAAAGCCGTGAATGTCCTCGGTCGGGACCGAGTCGTAGTGGCCGTTCGTGCCCAGGTACACCGTGAGGACCTGCTCCTCGAC